>CALCSG010000538.1 GCA_937894085.1 uncultured Gammaproteobacteria bacterium
CCGTTCATAGTGACAGTCAGGAGCAACAAAAAATCTTACCGCATCCTGTCAGGAACGGCAGCAAATGGCACGTTCCAGTCACCGGGCTCTAATCTCAGCTGACGACCCTATATAGGCCAATCGCACAGGGCTAAAAGCTAGACCTGACCCCTTATCTGTCCTGATAAGCCACAACTTAAGTGTAGTTAGGTGTCCCAAGATTCGCTGCCTTCCCCTGTGCCAATATAATCTTAAAATGGACACTGACGATAGAGGCCAGTAGATAACGGCACAGATGTATTACAGTCCCAACCAGGCCCAGGATGTGTGGTACCTTGATATGACTTAATGCAATCCAAAAATTCCCCACTAAAGCTTTTAAACGTTCCGATTTGGTGGCAACTATAATAACTTGGCGTGTCCTGAAATTGTTGTAAAGGCTTCTTTGCAGCTTTGCGCTTCGTTTGCTTTTTTGTCGGACAGCTTATGTAGCTATCTTGCGTGTACCAGCATCCTTTATTTCTCTCTTGAATTGTCATGGATCTTCTAGGTATGCCTTTGCCGGAGGAGTCTCTTCGCATATTAGAGTAGACTGTCTTTGAGCCAGTGTTTTGGGGACTTGATTCGGTTTTTTTCTGTTGATCGCTTAGTGCACGTAGGATTCTAATTTGTTGATTGTGCTTTGCAGCAGCAATAATTTTTTCGATAGATTTTCTTGTGTTATTAGAGTTGAGGTTTATTTTTAATATATCCTGACTATTATCTTTTTTGGGGAAATTAAAATTAGTATAATAGTCCTTATCGAGATACTCATAAATGTCCACATCCTCTGCCTCAGGTACTAAGTCAGAATAAAGTATCCCTTGCTTAGTCGATTCACAATAGCCTTTTAGCGTATCTCTTACAAACTCTGTCCAGCCTACAACTTGACCTCCAAACTCTGACCAGCCTACAAGGCGACTGGGTTTTCTTGCAAAATAAATAACGCGTTGGTCCTGACTGATACCCATTGTATCGAAACCGTCCAGATGAAGATCGATATCATAGAGCGCCGGGATACCTTTTCTGTTAGTTTTAGGCGGTATTGTGTTGGTTATTTTTTGATTGAGCTTAACTCTGTCTTTCTCTTTTACAAGCTGCAGTAAACTATCTACATCTTTGCACAATTTATGTATGTTGTTCCGTCTTTCGCTGGATCTTTCGGCGGACATCCTGTTCATCTCATCATACAAAGTGCTTTTTTGTGTAGAGGTAGCACAGGAAGCCAAAGCTAAAAGTAATGTATAAGCCGATAAGTTTTTAACGAACTGTTTGAAGCCTTGATACTGCATCTTCGCCTCCTTTTTATCCTTTCTAATCAATTATGATTATGTCTACATATTCAAATAAAGTACATCAATACTTCAACTGGCTATAGCACAGCACAATGTAATGACTGCTTTTTTAACACTGCGGCTATAGCGATTATCATACTCAATTGTTCGGTTATATGCTCCAGAGCGAATTATTCTAATCTAGTTAAGTGTTTTTGACTTAATAATTGACCCAAGAAGGTTCAAATGAATACTGTGAGGCAGTTGGCGTATAGACACGACCACTTGCTCCCGCTTCCACTAACTTGGCGAGGTGTGCTTCTTTAACTTCACCCGTCTCCAGTGCTGGAGGGTAAGTAAAGAACTGAGGCCCTACGTATCCTTTCTTGACACGTTCTCGGTGTTTAGCGTGTTCTTTTTCAGTATGCAAATGGTCCTGTAAATAAGTAATCAGAATAGTATTTCCAGCTACCAAACCTGACTCACTACGATAGACTTCCAAAACTTTGGCGGCAAGAGAGACTCTAGACTTTCCTCCTCTGTTATCCTTATGACTTGCCAATACTTCAATCTTTAGATGTTCTGGATGCCCTTTTATTAACTCATCAGGATTAATTGCAGCAAAGGTGAATGAGCTGAATGATATAGACCAGATTGCTAATACTGAATACATGATGTTTTGCATAGTGTGTGGATTCACATTGAACTCCATAATTCTTTTCAGCAGAATGTCGTGGACAGTTTACTTAACTCTCACCGATTAATAAATGACCGTTCCTGGCACTTTGTAAGCATTCACCTTTGGTCAGACAAATGGCCGGTTTTTCGAATAGAGCTGGTTGATACTGTGAAAAAATATGAGCAAATAAATCTTTTAAAAAAATAATCTGGGAGTGTCAGGTTTAAACTTTCTGATTTCCACATACCGGACATTGAAGTCTGTTGAACCTACGGATTAAAGTTCAACTAGCGACATAGGCGACAATAACCATCAGGCTTAATCATGGACAAAGCTGCCATTGCTGGCACTTTCGGTAATCGGCTCTTTGTAACCCGAAATCGTAATCTATGAAAATACCGGTTAGTTACAACTGTTAATACAAAGCGGACGTATATTTACGACTAATATTGGCGAAATGGTTCCCACAGTTCTGTATGTCATTATCTACAATGCTATAAATAGATAGACAAAATTAAAAAAAACCGATAACGTTACTGAGTAAAATTACTCAGTAACGTTATTATCTATGAAATATACAAGGCCAGAAGAAGCGAAACTCAAGCATAGACTCTCTGAACCTGTTCGGTTTATGAATATCCTGGCTGGACCTCGGCAAGTGGGAAAAACGACAATTATCAGAGATTTGATTTCACCTGAATCGCCCCATGGTTATTATATTTCAGTTGACGAAGAGGCAGAGATGCTGATTTCATTAATCGATAACACCAGCAGTGCTATATCTCCTCCGCAAATAAAAGATGCCGACTGGTTGCGGTACTATTGGCGCGAGGCACGCAATCGGGCAATCAAATGGTCAGAAATAAGCTTGATGAACAACACCTCTAATCAAAATCAGTCTTATGTTTTTGCCATTGATGAAATCCAGAAAATTGATCAATGGTCAGATATCGTTAAAGGCCTGTGGGATGAAGATCGTGCCAACGACCTCAATATGCACGTTGTATTGCTTGGCTCTGCGCCGCTACTTATACAAAAAGGCTTATCCGAAAGTTTAGCGGGACGCTATGAACTTTTGACTATTTCCCATTGGGGCTTTGCAGAAATGCAACAAGCCTTCGATTTTAGTCTTGAGGAATACATTTATTTTGGTGGCTATCCGGGCAGCGCGACACTCATACACGAAGAATCACGCTGGCGCAGTTATGTAAGAGAAAGCCTAATCCAGCCTAATATCGAAAAAGACATCGTGCAAATGGTACGTATTAAAAACCCCGCTTTGCTCAAGCAACTATTTGAACTGGGCTGTCATTACTCCGGTCAGGAGTTATCACTCACAAAAATGATTGCGGAATTGAATGAAGCGAAACACACAGTAACGCTTGCTGACTACCTGCAATTATTAACACAGGCAAAATTATTAGCCGGATTGCATAAATATGCAGCGAAAGAAGTACGCAAACGAAACTCCGTGCCCAAGCTCATTGTATTCAATACGGCATTAATGTCCGCGATACAGGATTACACATTTGCCGAAGCGCAGGCAGACCGTAGCTATTGGGGTCGGCTGGTGGAAAGCGCTGTCGGTGCGCATTTGCTCAATTCTTGTGATAACGATACCCGTGTGCATTATTGGCGAGATGGGACGGATGAGGTTGACTTTATTCTAACCAGAGGACGAAAGCTCACCGCAATCGAAGTAAAAAGCTCCGCCAATCCAAGACGTGTGCGAGGACTGGAGATATTCAGTCAACGAAACCCAGCCGCTAAAACAATTTTGGTTGGTGCAGGCGGAATTCCGCTTGCAGAATTTTTGTCACGCTCGACCGATCACTGGTTGGGCTAATCATCATGCTCCATAAGGTTCCACGCACATGTACCTTTAATCCAGATGAATTCAGTTCAGAAAGTCATGATATTGCTTTTTTTCGGGAATCAGATGCCTATGTGTTACTCGGTGATCCAGGAGCAGGAAAAACAACCTTGTTCGAGCAAGAGGCCGCAGATAGCAACGGACTATATCTTAGCGCTCGAGACTTCCTCACTTTTAATCGAGCTGATGAATGGCAGGGCAAGGCACTGTTCATTGATGGGCTGGACGAAACGCGGGCTGGCAAAGACGATGCTCGCGCACCACTAGATGCGATTCGTGGAAAGCTTGATCAGCTTGGTCGCCCCCGCTTTCGTCTTTCCTGTCGCGAGGCAGATTGGCTAGGAGGCAATGATCAAACCGCACTCAATGCTTGTGCCCCGAATGGCATGGTGACTGTTCTGCATTTGGATTCTTTGACCGATGAGGATATCAAGGTCATTCTGGAAAACGATGTGCGCGTAAAAGACACTATTTTGTTTATGCAAAAAACCAAGCAGTTTAGCCTGGATGGCCTACTGTATAACCCGCAAACTCTGGACATGTTGATCGAAGCGGTGCAAGGAAATAAATGGCCTGGCACTAAATTTGAAACCTATGAACTAGCTTGCCAGAAAATGACTGTTGAGCACAGTGATGAACACAGGGTAAGTAGTAAAAAACAAATAATCTCGACCGAGCAATTGCTTGATGCAGCCGGTTTTTTGTACGCCACGCTTTTATTAGCCAATGCCTCAGCTTTTAATGAAAGTAATGACAACAGCGAAGACCAGGTTTGCCTGAGCGTTATCAAAATACCTGATGAATTACCCTGTACACAGGCGCTTAAAACCCGGTTGTTTAAATGTACCGAGGGCAAGTTATTTACATCGGTTCATCGTAGCATCGCGGAATTTCTGGGCGCTCGATTCCTTGCTAAAAAAATTGATGCTGGTCTGCCTCTCAATCGAGTTCTGGCGCTGATGACTGGGTTTGATGGCGGTGTTGTGGCCGCGTTGCGGGGTCTGATGAGCTGGCTTGGTGCGCATTCTATCGAAGCGCGTAATAATTTAATCGAGATTGATCCTTTAGGTGTAGTGCTCTACGGCGATGTGCAACTTTTCTCAACACAAACAAAGCAACAACTTCTGACTGCGTTGAGTCATGAAGCCGAGAATAATGGTCAGCTTCGTTATGACTACTTAGCAAGCTATCCATTCGCAGCGCTCACTACCAAAGATATGGCAGACCCGTTACTGGCCTTACTAATCAGTCCCTCCCGCGAACAGCATGATCAGCAAATATTAAATTGCATCCTGGATGGGTTGTATCGCTCTTCCGAACCTGTTCCCGAATTAAAAGAGGCTTTGGTCTCAATTGTTCGCGACAGGACGTATTGGGAAGGTATACGGGTAGGCGCGTTACAGGCATATATTCACCAGTATCCTGAGGATGTCACCAGTTTGCTTGCTCTGGCTGAGGATTTCCGCACGAATAATATTGAGGAGATAAATGATCGAATATTAAGTCTTTTGCTAGAGGAGTTATTCCCTGGCGTAATCAGTGCTGGCGAGATATTGAACTATTTAAAACCAACCAGGAAAGACCTTCATAGAACATTTATTATTAAAGGTTTTTGGGAATACTCATTAGTTAAACTCATTCAGGATAAAGATTTACCCATTCTTCTGGATGATATTACCAGGCGTGACATTAATGATCTACGTCAATCACAAGTCCGCGACTGGTTTAAGCTAACAGGGGAACTACTGGTGCGAGGAGTTAAAACTTTTGGTGAAGCTATTTCTGATGATCGTCTATATGAATGGCTTTCTCTTGGTCTGGATGAGTACCAACACCCGCGTTTAAAAACTGAATATGTCGAGAAAATTCAAGTTTGGCTGGAGAGTCACCCTGAACGTTATTTTGCAATAATTAGTGTAGGCATCAATCGAATCACGGCACCTGAGAATATGAATTTTGACATATATAAGGTGTCTGCAAGGCTTTACAACTCTACACCACCTGATGATCTTGGCCTATGGTGGCTTGAACGGGCATTAGATGCCAATACCCCGCAAAAAAATGAATTTTTAAGCCAGGCATGGTGGTTGATGATAAACGGGCGCGGAAACAAGGGACTCTCACTGGAGTTCTTTGAGAACTGGGTTGAGCAACACCCTGAATTTAAGGACGAGTATCAGGCTTTAACTGTATGTAATTTTTCAGATTGGCGAAAGGAAAATGCGCGATCAGAAAAGGAATGGGCTCTCGAGCAAGAAGCTGAAAAAGTTACTCGCCTTGCCTATATCCGGGAAAACCAATCCGCCATACAAGATGGGAGTGTACACCCGCAAGTACTACATAATTTGGCAGCAGCTTATTTTGAGCACTATTCTAATATCAGTGGTGAAACCGGCCCTGAGCGACTGGCTGACTTTGTTGATCATGATGAATATTTGATAGGCGCTGTTAAAAAAGGCATGCGTAAGGTTTTCGACAGAACGGATTTACCGCAAACGTCAGAAATATTTTCACTAGCCACTGACCAGAGATGGCATTATATTCGCCTGCCTTATCTAGCAAGCATGGATAACCTTTACCAGGAAGATCCTGCCATGCTTGATACACTGAGCGACGACCTGGCAACCAAGGCATTGGCTTTTTGGTACACCTATAGCGCAGGTGACGATCCTGCATGGGTGAAGCCATTGAGTCTTTCCAGACCCGTATTGACAGCCTATACTTTCATCGAATACGTTAGCGCCATGCTTGCGGCGAAGGTACAACATATTCACGGAGTCTATCAATTGTCGCATGACCCTGAATATCGTGAAATCGCCACGCTTGCCGCTATTCCGTTATTAAAAACCTACCCTGTACGAGCGAACAAACGTCAGGCTTCGACTTTGGAGGACTTGCTGAAAGCAGCAATAAAATATGGCAACAGAGCCGATCTGCTTGCACTGATTACAGAAAAGCTCGCTCTGAAAAGTTTGGATATTGCCCAGCATGTGTACTGGCTTGCCACCGGATTAATTGTTGCACCTACCCAGTATGAATCCATAGTGAGAACTTATGTGAGTGGTAAAGTCACACGTATTAATCACCTCTCGGCTTTTTTATACAACGATATCGACTCACAGCAATCTAGCTTTCCTTTCCCACCAAACACCATTGGTCTAATTGTAGAATTGCTGGCACCTCGCTGTACTCCTAACTGGCCAGACATGGATGAAGGTAATTATGTACGCTCACTGCTTAAACGGTTAAGTGAAAATTCTGACCTGGAAAGTGCTCAGGTAATTAATCATTTGCTCTCACTGCCACAGTTAGATGTATGGCATGAAACTCTACGCAGCGCACGACACACCCAGCAAATTAGTCGTAGAGAGGCTCTTTTCCAGCACCCAAGTGCAGTTGCGGTGGCATTTACGCTAAACAATCTCAAGCCAGCCAATGCGGCCGATTTGGCTGCGCTCGCTATGGATCACTTAAATAAGCTGTCTGGAGAAATGCGCTCCAGCAACACTGATAATTACAAACGATTCTGGAATGAGGACAGTCACACCCGACCGGTTCAACCTAAGACTGAAAATAGTTGTCGTGATTATCTGGTCGAGAAATTTAAACCACTGTTCTCAACACTTGATGTTGACGTTCAACCGGAAACCCATGAGGTCAACGATAAAAGGGCTGACATGCGCCTGTCATACAGCTCGAATGGAAGCGCTTTTCATTTGCCAATTGAAATCAAACTCGATCATAGCCCGGATTTATGGCGGGCAATACATGAGCAACTGATTCCGCTGTATACTCTTGACCCCGAAACCCAGGGGCGAGGTATATTTCTGGTAATATGGTTTGATGAAAAAAATATGCCTGCTCCGCCCACAGGTAAAAAACCAAAAATAGCCACCGAACTGGAAGCGCGACTATTTGAAACATTGACTCCAGAAGAAAAAAAGTTGATTAATGTTTTTGTTCTTGATGTGTCTAAGCCGGATAATTTATTGAAGGCTGGAGTAGCACCAAGATAGTGCTGAGTGTCCGCTTTTTATAAACATTTTAATGAGTTGTGGTTCCCCTGCTAGTACATAGCACGAATTCAATATGGTTAAAGGCAACGACCGCTATCGCCACTTGCCGGTCCCTACAGCATGTCAGGACCGTCCGCTATAGGGTCGTGAAGAACCACCAATTCAACCACTCTCAGCTTTGACAGCTTATTTGACGCAGGAGACCTTCAGATTAATTTGCAGAAGTCGACTGCAGATCCCATTAACGCACGTACACTAGCGCTTAGATAAGCGGTGGGATGTATGAAAAATACGAAGGACATCTACAAATCATTGGATCTCTTAAATGATGATAGTCTCTCTTGGAATTCGTTAAAACGATTTTAAACGCCACACTCTTTAACACAGCCTTTTTGACAGAATAGTTATGGATTAGACCAGGTTTGACATGCTATATTCAGATGAAAATAATGATAAGGATGATCTATGAAATTAGAATACAGACATGGGGTTCGCATCAGTAAACTTGTACATGAAATGTCCCCGTTGGAAGCCGCCATCAATCAATACGAAGAAATGGCCAAAAAACATTATTCTATAGTTAGTGACAAAAAAACTACTCTCACTGATAAAGAACGAAAAGCAAAACTCAAAGAAGCATTGTCATTTCTTGAACTTGAGCGCGCAAGATTAAATACTATAGCAGATGTCCAAGGGCAGTTAGATCAATATCGAGAAGCGGGCATGCAGGCTGTAAACGGCGTTGAATTAGCCCAACGTTCTGCGATGAGTATGATGCGAAGTGAGAAACATCATCCCACTAAAGTTTTAGAGGAATTTATGCGAGCAGAAGGACAAGCTAAACCTAGCATTAAACACACTGCGCATCACATTGTTCCTGGCAGGGGGAAACTCAGAGTGCTTACAGCTCAAACTCGGATTCACCTTCACCTACATGGCATTCGTATCAATGATCCCGCGAATGGTGTTTATCTCGTTCATGAGGACGCTGACACTCCCCACTGGAGTATGCCCAAATCAAAAGGGCATCTTAGATATCACACGCATGATTACGAGCGGTGGGTTTCTCAAAAAGTAACGCCGCATACTAATATGGATTTCATTAAAACCCAGCTTCAAATAATTGGTCGATTATTACAAGACAATGAGCCTAAAAATGCCATTCCCTCCATAAAAAACAATAGAGCTATTAAATCATGACGCAACTTTATGCAATCCGTAACGATGGCATCAAGTTCAAGGAGCTTGACCTTACTTCAATGGATATCGTTGACACAGCACCTGAAGTTATTCCCATGAATGATATTCTTGGCTTCCATCGCAATAACACCGCCATGGCAACTTGGTGGGTTACACCAGAAACAGATTTTATCGATATTGATGATACACCTGGGGGCGCTATCCCAGAAATAACTCTATGGACGGGGGGCGCTGGATCAAGTTTAGTGCTTTCACCAAAAACTTACCGTTATTTAGGTGATTTATTGCAATCTTACGGTGAGTTTCTACCGGTTAAGGTAAATGACGAAATATACTACATATTTAATTGCTTTATCCTTGGTGAAGCAGATGATGACAAGACCGTACAGGACTATGTGGACGGAAAAGCATTTGGGCTAAAGCATATTGAGTTCAAAGAAAGTGTAAAGAAACACCTTTTATTCAAATCCACAGTTGATGGTTGCACTACTTTATTTTGCGGGGATCAATTTAAAGAGATTACTGAGTCTTTTAAATTATGTGGAATTATCTTTGATACTAACCTGGTTGAGGTATTTGATTGACAATAACTATCCCGGTCTTTATATGTTCTCAAGGCGTGATAACTGGAACAGACATATTAAGTTAGGTGCAAAGCCGTTTCAAGATATGCTAATAAACATTGAATTTTTCTCATCTTTCCATATTGGATAGTCTTTGTGATCATATTTTATTAGGTCATACTAAACTTGAGATAAGAGTCCTGTATCTTGGAATAGAAGTGGATGATGCTCTGGAAATATCAGAGCTAACTGATTGTTGATGCAATAAACCAGGAAGTGCCAAATCGGGTATTTCCTGGCTTCTCCATACCGGTCATTGGAGGATGAGTGGACTTCAGTGAATAGTAATATCATTGAGATAGTCATCAATAACCATCAGGCTTAATCATGGACAAAGCAGCCATTTGACTAATTCTAAACAAGCTATATCCTGAAGTGATTT
>CALCSG010000539.1 GCA_937894085.1 uncultured Gammaproteobacteria bacterium
CTGTTATGCTTATGCTGGGAGGCCATGGATGGCAACGAGCAGTATTCGTTCAAATAGCATTCAATTAAATATTATAAAGAACATGAATTAGCACAGTATTGCTTATGCTGGGACTAATACTGGGATGTATTGCTCTCGGCTTTGACTCCTGTGTCGCTCTACCTCCTGTATCCTTACAGTCGTACCTACGGGCATCCTGCCCTAGTGCATTCCCGACACTTCCACCATCCCCGGCGGTCGCACATGGATGGCAACGAGCAGTATTCAAACCGAGGGCACGTAAGCACTATAAGTTGTATAAACCTGGCGATTACTCCAGAAACTCAGCTTTTGTCAAAAACAACAGAAAAATAGTTTCTCGCCAGGACGCAAAGAGCGCAAAGGAAAACCAGTCCTGCTTTGAAAGCCTGAATCAACTTGAAGCAGCCTTTCTTAGCGTTCTTTGCGTCTTAGCGAGAGTAAAAGTTTCTTTGTATCTAAAATGATAAATAGCTGAATTTCAGAGGGCATCAGGTAAATCTTTGTTCAGTGAGTACGTGCTTATGCTGAGATTACTTCATAGTAACTTTATTTGTAAAGCTGCCTTAACTTTTCCACTCTTTTTCTATTCTGTCCAAGGTCGGAAGTGCCTGCTCTGGAAGCCGATCGTATATCAATCTGTGTGTCATTGATTTCGGCTTCAAAATCATCCTTGAATCGAAATAAACTGGATGTGAAAACGGCATGTATATATTGATCATCATCAATTAATATTTCTCCGCCTATCTTTTTAATAGCAGTCAGTAGTTTTTCCCTGCTTTGAGTTTTATTATTTTCGAATAATGGAAAAGCTTCGATAGCATTAGATTCTTCTGTTGATTTGCTGGATACACAATTTGGTTTTGCAGGGCAGGCAATTAAATGGCGCTCTGCGGGCGGTTTTAGGCGGTTATGCCGGGTTTTGTATGACAGGGTTGCCAGGTAAAACGTGATTAGCAGGGCAATCGCCAGCGGGATTGCCAATGTCATCGCCATCTTCAGGCTAATCATCCTTATTCAATAAAGATTTTAAGTTGGCGAACGGGTTATGAGTCGCTTCATCGTGCTGTGTTTTACCATGACCATATTGCCCGCCTTTAACATAGTCTTCATAACGGGAATGTTCATTGTCATGGCAGAAAAGACATAGTAATTCCCAGTTGCTGCCATCAGCAGGATTGTTGTCGTGATCATGATCTCGATGATGAACGGTGAGTTCGCTTAAATTGGTGCGGGTGAATTCCCGTGCGCAGCGGCCGCAAATCCAGGGGTATAATTTTAAAGCCTGTTCGCGATAACCCATACTACGCTTATCGCGGTTGGCATGTGCATCGGCTACAATTTTATCAAGTTTGTCGTGGTTGAATCTATCGCTCATGATTTTGCTGTCAGGTTTTTAGGTTAAATAAGTATAGAGCTAAATTAAGTTTATTAAAAATAACAAAGCTTTATATTTCTCGTGGGTTCTGCTTAAAATTGATGGGCATTTTTATACAACAAGCTGTTTTGATAACAGTTCTAAGAGTTGTTCATGTGGCACCGGTTTCGAAAAGTAATATCCCTGGAACATCTGGCAATCGTGATTTATCAATATTTCCAGTTGATTTTCCGTTTCAACACCTTCCGCAACCACATTTAGTCCCAAATTTTCAGCCATACTTATGATTGTTGAAACGATAGCCTCATCATGCTGATTGGTGTCGATATTATTGATAAAAGACTGGTCAATCTTGAGCTCATCGAGTGGAAAGTCCTTGAGATAACGTAAAGACGAATAACCGGTTCCAAAGTCATCAATGGATAACTTGAAACCATGGCGTTTTAAAGTATGGCGGATTCAACTCTGAAGTGCAACGCAGTTAATTCCAGATCTAGCGAAC
>CALCSG010000540.1 GCA_937894085.1 uncultured Gammaproteobacteria bacterium
CATCATAAACTGTAATTCGGGTATTTTTTATACACGGCTTACCACTTCTTGTGCCAGGAGTGATTTCAATAAAATTTTGATAGTTCATCAGCGCCATCTCATTTAATAAGTCTACTAGTCTACCATTAATATTTTTCTTGTCACTTCGGTCAATATTCTTAATAAACTGTTCTCAATCAAAGTCCGCTTTAGAGAATATAAACTGTTAGAAATATTTCGTGATATCGTATATAAAACCCATATTGAAGAAAGTACTTACTGTAAAGCACCAAAGACCGGTTTGTCCTTCAACTTGCCAGTCACATGGTCAACCGTGAACGGCAGCACCTGGCACTAACCGGCCTATCTTTTTACAAACATTAATTAGACCTTATCATGATTTTTATAAGTCAAGAATGAGTTACCATTCATCACCCGGAATAATGCTCCACAACCCACAGAAAAAACGGAATAGTAAAGAATGACAACGCCGTCTGAATGCTAGACGTAGCCGCATACAACTCCGCATCACCTCCCATTTTTTTAGCAAACAGATAGCCATTCATGGCAGTCGGCACGGCAGCGCAAACTATCAGAACCGATAAGGCAAGTCCGCTGATACCAAACCAGATACCCCACCCCGCCATTAGGAGCGGAGTTAAAATCAGCTTTCCGAAAACACCAACCAGTAATTCCCGCGAGGGTTTTAATGCAGCCTGTAAACTTAAACCAGCCCCAAGTGCTAACAGCGAAGCACCCAGTGCCGCACGACCCAGCAAATCAAACATGGTCATCACAGGTTGCCACATTGAGGTGTGTGTTAGATTAACCACCAGCCCAAAACTGACACCCCAGATGATAGGGTTTAGCAAAATTGATTTTGATATTTGTAACACTGAAAGACGGTGATTTGCCGAAAAAGCCGTTAACACCAGAATATTTGACACCTGTAAAATCGGTACCATTATGGCAAATGCGACGGCAATTAACGCGGCACCTTCGGCAGCGAAAAGCTTGATGACAATGGCCAGCGCTATAAAGCCATGCCATCTTGTTGTAGTCTGAAAAATAGTGGAAAACTGACTACCGGAGGTTCCCCAGTATTTACTCAGAACAGGCCACAGTGCCAGTGTCAAAACGGCTACACTGGTTATGGTAAAAATAAGGGTTAGCGTGAATGGACCGAATTCGATAGAAGTCAGATCAGCCTTGATAAGTGTAGTCGCGAGCAGAGTAGGAAAAAAAATCCAGAAACACAATTCTTCTATCGCTTTCCAGTTTTCTGCCGGTATTAGTCCTCCCTTACGCAGGGCAAACCCTAGTATCACAATAGCAAATACGGGAATGATACTTTCGAAAACTTCAATCATATTGGTAATCTTGAAATTTCGCGAAATCCAGGTAATTTATTGCTGGATTTTTGATTTTTTATAACCACGAAGTCACGAAGTACACGAAGATTGTATTAGTTTTTAAAATCATTTTTTACTTTCAAACCCTTCGTGTTCTTCGTGGAGAATTTTTTTAGATACTTTTAGATACAAACATTGAATTTCAATGTTTTATATTCATTTTATCGACGTAAGCCATACCGATAGAAGAGAGCACAAAAGTTATATGAATAATGACATACCACATCAACTTATCATTAGGAATGCTATCGGCCTCCATGAATTTTTTAAGTAAATGAATGGATGAAATAGCCACGATGGATGCTGCCACTTTTTGCTTCAGGCTACTGGCATCTAACTTGCCTAACCAGGAAAGTTTGACGGTATTATCATCGAGATCAATTTGTGAAATAAAATTTTCATAACCGCTGAACATGATCATCACCAGTAATCCACCGACTAGTGCCATATCAATCAATGATAAAGAAATTAATACAAGATCAGATTCAGAAGCCTCCAGTATCAATGGGAAGAAATGTATAACTTCCTGGAAAAACTTTATGCCCAATAAAATTAACGCTAGCGAAAGCCCCATATAGATAGGCGCTAATAACCAGCGACTCGCATAAAAAGCTGATTCAATAAATTTTTCCATTAAAGTACCTTGTTAATAATAAGTATGAGTTTATTCATTCAATAATGACCAGGTCATTGACCTCGACATGTTTAAAAAGTTTTATCACATCCAGGCTTCTCATTCGAATACAGCCAATAGATGCGGGCTGCCCGATATGTGACTCATCTGCCGTTCCATGGATATAAATATAGCGCTTGAAAGTATCTACTTTGCCATCACAATTATAACCAGGCTGAAGTCCATCCAGCCACAGGATTCGACTCGTTATTACATCTTCTTCTCCATCGAAGTCTTCAGCAAGGCAGATATCATCTGTGGCAATACGCGACTTGAATACACGTCCGACCGGTTCGTTATCACCAATTTTCTGTGCAATTTTATGAATGCCGACCGGTGTTTTAAAACTGCCCTGTGTCTGGCCCAGACCAAATCTGGAAGTTGAAACAGGGTAATACTGAATGACTTTATCCTGTGCTGACACACAGCTTAATAATTGCTGTTTAGTGTCGATATAAATTATCGGTCGGGATTCAGTGAATGTCACATTCTCCAGTTTAGCGTCCAGCAGTTTATGTGTTAACTGTTGCCATAACATCAGCACACGATCTCAGGCATTATTATGTAAATCCATGCCTTCAAAGCGCGATGCATCGGATTCATTCATGACTGAATCATTGCGCTTGGCCTTGATTTTATCAAGGTAATCTACACTGATGTTATTGGTCACATACTGCCCGTTAAAACAGGAGCAATCAAACTCCTTAATTTGCGGATTACCTTTCTGTACAGCGGCAATCAAATCTTCCAGATCCTGATAAACTATCCAGTCAGCACCAATCAGTTTTCCAACTTCTTCATCACTGCGACCATGTGCTATTAGTTCTTCTACTGCTGGCATATCGATACCGTAAACATTCGGAAAACGTACAGCGGGTGCCGCCGATGCCATATACACTTTATTAGCCCCGGCATCCCGTGCCATTTCTATGATTTGCTGGGAAGTTGTGCCACGCACTATAGAGTCATCAACTAATAAAACATTTTTACCTTTAAATTCAATATCTATCGGGTTGAGCTTACGTCTGACAGATTTTTTACGCAGGGTTTGCCCGGGCATAATAAAGGTTCGACCGATATAACGGTTCTTGATAAAACCTTCACGAAACTTCACACCGAGATGAAATGCCAGTTCCATCGCTGAAGGTCGACTGGTATCAGGAATGGGGATGACGACATCAATATCATGATCCGGTCTCAGTTTAAGGATTTTTTGCGCCAGTTTCACGCCCATTCTGAGGCGCGCTTTGTAGACATAAATATCATCAATCACTGAATCCGGCCTGGCCATATAAACATGTTCAAAGATGCAGGGGCTCAGGCGTGCATATTCTGCACACTGACGCAAATGCACATTTGAATACTTATCGATATAAATGGCTTCACCGGGTTTTAAATCGGCCACTAATTCAAACCCGGAAGTTTGTAATGCCACCGATTCAGAAGCCACCATATACTCGGTTCCTGCATCAGTCTCGCGCTTACCATATACCACAGGGCGAATACCAAACGGGTCACGGAATCCCAGAATGCCTTTGCCGGTAATCATCGCAACCACCGCGTAGGCACCTTCTATACGTCTATGAGTAGCACTCACCGCCTTGAATATATCATCGACTTTGAGTTTTAACTCACCCGACGCCTGTAACTCATGTGCCAGCACATTGAGTAAAACTTCTGAATCGGATTCGGTATTGATGTGCCGACGATCTTCGGCATACAGATCTGCCTTTAGCTTGTCGACATTCGTTAAATTGCCATTATGTGCCAGCGAAACACCATACGGTGAATTTACATAAAAAGGTTGAGCTTCGGCAGATGAGGAGCAGCCGGCAGTAGGATAGCGCACATGGCCTATCCCCATATTGCCCAGCAATTTAGTCATGTGACGGGTATGAAACACATCACTGACCTGGCCATTATCCTTACGCAGGTGTAACTTTCTATCATCACAGGTCACCATACCGGCGGCGTCCTGTCCGCGGTGCTGTAGCACCAGCAAACCATCATAGATAACCTGTGCAACAGGTTGCTGACTGACAATACCGATTATTCCACACATATTTACAACTCTTTAGCTAAGTTAGAATTTAAAGCGGCCGGCAATATCCTGCGGCATCCATTGCTGTATCCATACGGCTATTTCCATAAACTGTGGTACAAGGATAGATTCCTTCCACCAGGCTTCAGATGGCATCGGGGTTAGCCCTGCAAATAACACGATCATAGCTATAATCAGTACGCCACGAGCAGCACCAAAAATCATTCCTAATAGTTTATCAGTACCGCTTAAACCCGTTTTAGACACTAACTGACTCACCATGTAATTGATGATGGCCCCCACAATTAACGAGGTGATGAATAAAATAGCAAATGCAACTGCCTGACTAATGGTAGGTGATTCGATATAAGGCAATAATAAGTCTGACAGTACCAGGTAATATGTCATCGCAATGAAACCGGCAATTAACCAGGTCGCCAGAGAAATCGACTCTTTTACAAAGCCACGAATCAGGCTGATTAACGTCGAAATCAGAATTACAGACAATATAGCTATGTCAAACCAGGCCATTCACTTACCCTACCAATCAAATAAAATTATTTTAACACGTCAGCTCTAAGGAGGCTGCCCGAGAATGCAAAACTAAACAGGAAAAAGGCTGATTGCTCAGAATATTCCTTCATGAGATTAAACAGCGGCCAACGCTATTTTTCATAGCGCATAACCAGTCCTTTAATATTGTACTTGGCCCGTACTTTATTACCGACCACTTTGGCTTTATCCCGCGAAATAAAGG
Source organism: uncultured Gammaproteobacteria bacterium (assembly GCA_937894085.1). GTDB lineage: Bacteria > Pseudomonadota > Gammaproteobacteria > JACNJF01. Next base: position 4,863 of record CALCSG010000540.1, read on the forward strand.
GTCCCATTCTGACCCGATAACTTAACACGCCATCGTGCTGGAATTTTTCTATAAAAACAGCTGCTAGACCCGATTTACGCAATTTGTCGCGTTGAGTGTAAGCCTTGTTTTTTTCACTGAAGCTACCAACCTGGATCACCCAGCTGGCTCCACCCGATTGCTCAGTGGCCACTTCCCTGTTTTCTGTTTTAACCAGTTCAGCAGCGGCTTTGGTCTCTGCCTGTTGAATGATGGCAGGCAGTTTTTGCGTTATTTCCTTTTTATCTGAATCATTGCTCTGCTCCACTTCCTGCACAGGTTCAGGATCGTCAACTGGATCACTGATCTCATCAACGAAAACAGTTTCAGGTTGAGGTATTCTCTCAACCTTATTTTTCAGCTCAATAATTTTTTCTTCCACAATTTCATAAGAAGATACTTCTGGAGGAACGGGTATAGATACCTTCAAATGTTTGGGTCGGGTACCCGAGCCATCCAGTAACATGGGAAGAAAAATTACTGCCAGTGAAAAGATAACTGCAACGCCAACCAGTCGCTGTTTTAATTGCTGTTCCATTATTTCAAGGTATCAAAAGGAGGTTTAAGTTCATAGTTCGGATAAAATGGCTGCTACTGTCATAAACGAACCACAAGCCAGTAGTATATCCTGATTATTCAGGCTTGACACTGCTTGCTGTAAACACTTTTCGGCAGATTCAAAAGTTTTAGAGACAGGCACTATCGGTTCTATCCTTTCAGTCAATTCGACAGCAGATAAACCTCTGTCACAGTGCAGCCCCAACACCCACCATTTATCTACTTTTGATTTTAACTGGTTAACAAAATCTGCCGATTTTTTATCCGACAACATACCTAGCAGGACATAAACACGACCGCTAACATTTAACCCATCAATTGCCCTGGCAAGCGCAGCTGCAGCATCTTCGTTGTGGCCGACATCAACCCACAGATTGATCGGTAACTTGCTATCAATTTTCTGTAAACGACCTGCACAGCTAACTCCTTCGAAGGCTGTTGAAATTTCATTCCGAGTTCGCCCATCGAGAAACCCCAGCAGTGATAATCCAGCCAGTACACCGCTAATATTAAGCATCTGATGCTCACCTAAAAGGGGTGGCTTCAATTGAACGCTATGATTATTATTCGACCAGTTAATAAAACCATCATCCAGCATTTCAAAATTATAATCCCTGGCTAAAATACTGCATTTGCAGTGTAGCTTATCGACAACTTCAAGCAGTGAACTGGGTAGTTTACTCATATTACAGATTGCCAATGAATCCTGCCGCAGAATCCCGGCTTTCTCATACGCGATGGCATCCACCGTATCACCCAACCAGTCCTGATGATCCAGTCCAATTGGAGTGATATGTGCAAGATCGGCATCAATAATATTAACTGCGTCCAGGCGGCCTCCGAGCCCTACTTCCAGGATCGCCACATCCGGTTGATAGCGGCTGATCAGATACAGCGCGGCCAGCGTAGCAAACTCAAAATAAGTTAACAGAGTCTCTCCACGCGCCTCATCAATGGCGGCAAATGCCTGACACAGGCTTTCATCAGAAACAAGCTGAAGGTTCAGCTTGATACGCTCATTATATTTAATTAAATGAGGAGAAGTGTAACTCGCAACCTTGTAACCTGAGTTTTTTAACCAGGTTTCATAATAGGCAACCGTTGAGCCTTTGCCGTTGGTTCCGGCAACGATAATAACTTTGTTGGCAGTTTTAGCCAGATTCAGATTTTGATAAACCTGTCGAACCCTGTCCAGCCCGAGTTCTATCGCTTTCGGATTTAAACTTTGCTGCCAGTTTAACCATGAATCCAGAGTATTAAAACGCATAGCGAACAGTATTGAATTTTAACAATTGGAAAAGTCAGAAGAATTTAGTGGTGATCTAATTTAGATGATTTTTTTAACAGGATGACGAGAATTGCCAGGGGGCCAAATAAACCGCCCATTACACCCCAGAATACCGCATCCAGTCCTTTCTTTTTTGCTAACACATGGCAGACATAAACAAAAAATACTATAAACAGTATCAGGTATGCCAGGCTAAGGCTTCCACTAAACATGTTCAGGGAGCAGGCTTATTCATCATCATGCTACATAAAGAACTGATTTTATCGCGCATTTCGCGCCTGTCGACAATCATATCAATGGCACCATGTTCCAGTAAAAATTCACTGCGTTGAAAACCTTCGGGCAATTGCTCGCGTACTGTCTGCTCGATAACACGTGGACCGGCAAACCCAATCAACGCTTTTGGTTCAGCCACATGTATATCACCAAGCATAGCAAAACTGGCAGAAACACCGCCCATGGTGGGATCGGTTAAAACCGAGATAAAAGGCAGACCACGACGTGATAGCCGGGTCAGTGCCGCACTGGTTTTAGCCATTTGAAACAGTGAAATAAGTGCTTCCTGCATACGTGCACCACCACTGGCTGAAAAGCACACCAGAGGTATATTATTTTCTATACAGGCATTCACTGCACGCACAAATTTTTCTCCGACCACAGAACCCATTGAACCGCCCATGAAACGAAATTCAAAGGCTGCTGCTACCAGTTCTACACCTTTAACGGCTCCTTTGATGACGATCAACGCATCTTTTTCACCCGTTGATTTTTGTGCTGCCGTTAAGCGATCGCGATATTTTTTATCGTCTTTGAACTTGAGCACATCTTCAGCTTCAAGATTTGCCGCAATTTCTGATCTATTTTCTTTGTCCAGAAACAGGTCCAGACGTCGGCGCGCCGGCTGTCGCATGTGGTGATCACATTTGGTACATACATCCTGATTGCGTTCAAGTTCTGTTCGATAAATTATCGCATCACATTTATTACATTTTGCCCATAACCCTTCCGGTACATTTTTTTTATCGTTACTACTATTTGTACGGATAGAGGGTAAAAGTTTTTCGAACCAGCTCATAGACTTATCTGTATTGTAAATATTTTAATGTTCAGGGATTTCGAACCCCTGATCATAGAATTAGTAAACACCGAAGTTTATTCATCCATTTTGCTTCGCATATCCATCAAAATAGATGATACCTGTTTATTCATTAACTGTTGATCATTCTGGTGTTCAGCAATCTGCTTCACCAGCACAGATCCAACCACAACGGCATCGGCAATGCGGGATACAGCCTGAGCCGTATTTCCATCTTTAATACCAAAGCCTACACCAACTGGCAAATCAGTGATAGC
>CALCSG010000541.1 GCA_937894085.1 uncultured Gammaproteobacteria bacterium
CACAAAAATTACCAGTGTAGGCCCCAGCGGTGATTGTCCTTCATTCAAGAAATTCTTAATTGAAGTAACAGGGAAAGATGAAGAGTTAATTAAATTCATCCAACGAGTTATGGGGTATGCCTGTACCGGGTCAACAAAGGAACATGCGTTATTCTTTTTCTATGGCACAGGTGGAAATGGTAAAGGAACATTATTAAATACGGTATTAAATATCCTGAATGATTACGCTGTAACCGCCGGTATGGATGTTTTTACTGAGTCAAAACATGACAGACACCCTACTGAATTAGCCGCATTGATGGGAGCTAGATTGGTTGTGGCTCAGGAAACCGATGAAGGCCGTAAATGGGCTGAAGCAAAAATCAAAGCATTAACTGGTGGTGATCCAATCACCGCTAGATTTATGCGTCAGGATTTTTTCACGTTTTTCCCTAAGTTCACCCTGATCATTGCAGGAAATCACAAACCCTCCATCCAGACAGTGGATGAAGCCATGCGTCGAAGGCTTCATTTGATCCCTTTTACTGTAACGATTCCAAAAGAAAATAGAGATCCTGACTTATCCGAAAAACTCAAACAGGAATCGTCTGGGATTATGAAATGGATGATTGATGGAGTTGTTGAATATCACAAAGAAGGACTAAATCCGCCCCGTAGCGTTATTGATGCAACAGAAGGTTATTTTGAAGATGAAAATACACTCCAGCAATGGATTATTGATTGTTGCGAGATGTCACCCGATTACTGGGAAACGCCAACAGGGTTATTCAATTCATGGAAATCATACGCCACAGCAGAAAACTTCGCATCGGGCACTAATAAAGACTTTAAAAGTAAGATGGAATCAGCTGGGTATCGATATTCAAAGACCGGCATACGAGGCCGGCACTATGTAGGAATCAAAGTAAAGTCTAGCTATGAAGACGCAAAAGGCGGTGAATCGTGAACTTGGTGACACCAGTGACACGTTATCCCTTATCGACGTTCTATAGGATAGGCGCGCGCACAATATACGTCCAAATGGGAGATGGTGTCACTGGTGTCACTATCCATAAAATTAGGAGGTTTTTAAAGTGAGCATTGATAACCAATCTAAAGTTCAGGAACTATATCTGTGAAAATAATAATCACCGGAAATATAGCAGCAGAGGGAATGTCCTTTACTTATATGGATACGTTGAAACTTGCTAACCAGTGGCCAAACCCGGAACGCCAGCAAGCCATGAATATGAATCGGCAATATTATCACCTACCAGAGTATGTGAAGGCATGGGAAGAAACTGAAGATGGAACACTGATATTGCAACGTGATTACCTGGATGAAATAAAATCCGATTGTGTTGTGGATAATCGAGTATTAAATCCTGCCAAGTTTCCTGAGTTAAATGGAATTGTCCCCAGGAGCTATCAGAAAAAAGCACTTATCCAGATAGATAATAAAGAGCAGGGGATTCTTGAAGCACCTACAGGCGCAGGTAAAACGATTCTTGGATTAATTCTGATTATTGCTCGTGGACAAAGAGCGGTTATCCTTACTCATTCAAAAGCACTCCTTGAACAGTGGAGTGATGTCATTAGAAAACTGATAGGTATCGAGTCTGGTATTATCGGTGATGGTAAGTGGCAAGAGGGAGAATTGATTACAGTTGCCATGTTACAGACCCTGTCCAAAAGAGAAGAGCAGAGCCTGGAAACCGCGCAAGACTATGGATTAGTGCTGGTCGATGAATGCCATCACATCCCGGCCAAAACATTTTCCAAAGTCATATCTTGGTTCCCCGGCTTCTACCGGCATGGACTCACAGCCACGCCTCACAGGCGTGATGGATTACACCAATTGATTCATCGCGCAGTTGGCCCCACGATTGCGAAAATCACATCAGAGGAAGTTGAAGCATCTGGTGGTATTGTCCCACTAACTGTTTCTGTCATAAGTACCAAGTTTAATCCTTACCAAATCACTGACTGGAGTGGCTTCATAGCCAAGCTAATAAATGACACGGATCGTAATAAATTAATTGCAGGCATTGCCGAAGGTGCTGTCAAAACAATGCCTGTACTTATTCTAACTGACCGAATTGAGCATGTGGCATTTATAGCAGAACAAATGGATTCAGAGTGCTTACAAATCCATGGAAAATTACCCACTCAAGAAAGAAAAAACCGCATGAGCGTTATTCACGAACATAAAGTGGTTATTGGTACTACTGGGTTACTCGGTGAGGGCTTAGATGTGTCTTGCTGGCAAGCATTAATTATGGCAACCCCTATCAGCGGTCGCGTCAGATTATTACAGGCCATAGGGCGCGTATTGCGCCCTCATGATGGTAAACGCCGTGGGTATGTTGCCGACCTCGTTGATGATTGCGCACTATCGGTCAGTAGTTACAGGAAAAGGTTAGAAATTTATGAGGAGCGTGGTTTCGAATTGGTTAGGAGGGCAGCATGAGGACAATAGATGCTGCGAAAGGTTACTGGCCAGAAATACTGAAAAAAATGGGTGTTGACTCAAATTATCTAAATGGGAAGCACACTGCTTGCCCGATATGCGGACAGGGTAAGGATACATTTCGATTTGATGATAAAAACGGTTCGGGATCTTACTTTTGCGGAAAGTGTGGTGCAGGTTATGGAATTAATTTTGTCATGAATTTGCTTAATCTATCTTTTGCAGGTGCGGCAAAGCAGGTTGATGAAATAATTCGAAATGAGCCAGTTCAAAAAACACAAAAGTCGAAACCCAGAGATCCACGCTGGTTACTTAGATTAATCACTAAAGGGTTACATCCGATTATTGGTACTGAGGCAGAAAAATATCTTCATGATCGTGGTTTGGAAATAATCAGTAATGAAATGAGTTTTCATCCTGGATTAGATTATTGGGAAATAGATAATCAGGGTACTCCGGTTAAAAGAGGTAACTTTTCTGCAATGGTAGCTCCGATAATTAGTCCAGATGGTCAACCTCTAACGTATCACATTACGTATTTATCTAACGGCAGAAAAGCCAACGTAGAAAGCCCTAAAAAGATTATGACACCTATTGAACCTATCAAAGGTGGAGCTATCAGGTTATTTCAACCTACAGAGAGTCTTGGTATCGCTGAAGGTATTGAAACAGCATTGGCAGTTCACCAGCACTACAAAATCCCAGTATGGGCAACTGTTAGTGCTAATGGAATGGAATCAATTGTACTACCGGATGAAATCAGGAAAGTTTCAATATTTTCAGATAATGACAAAAGCTATGCGGGCCAAAAGGCAGCTTTTATATTGGCAAATCGATTGAGAATTAAAGGGATCAAAGTAGAGGTTTTAACTCCCCTTAAGCCAGGAACGGATTTTTTAGATGAATTGGAGCAATCATGACTAAAACAAAGCAACAGTTAAAAGACACTTTAGACGCAATATCCAATAACTATGTAATTAACGATTCGTGGAAAACGATATTCGATTGCTCATCAGAAGATTTTATTGAATGCCTGAATAATCCTGACCCGGCTAATCATTTAATGGAAAGTGAGTTATCCGCCTGACACTAGAGCTGCGACGCTATGGCTTAAAAATCGGCAATCTGAGAAATGGAGGGACCAGATCAGTTTGAACCACGGGGGCCAGATTGATAACCCATTAATGATACTTGCTCGCGCAGTACAGGGCACCGGATTACCGATGAAAAAGTGAATCGTGTGGAAACTGAATACAAGTAAAAAGGTTACACTGCATTGATTTTTACGAAGATAGAGAAATGAAGACTTTAGAGTCCTGCTATCCTTAATCCTCTCGGACAGCAAAGAGATCAATGTGAAGATGTGGAATAAATAGTTCTGAGCAACAGGTGAAGTTTTATGGCTAAAAATAAAAACGGCTTAACTAAACAGCAACAGGGGTTTTGTGATGATCTGCGGTCCAATCCTGAATTGTCTGCTACCAAAGCTTATATGAACAATTACAGCACTAAGTCAGCGAATGTGGCTAAAGTTTGCGCCAGTAAATTGCTAACAAATGCTAACGTCAAAGCCTACCTGACAACTAAACAGTTAATTGCCGAACTTAAAGCTGATTATGATCAGGATAATTGGGTCCAGGACATACTAAAGCTAAAACAAATGTGCATGACCGAAGAAGATATTACTCTGGTTGTTGAAAAGCTCGACGAAAATAGCGTTATTCAACGGTTCGAATTAAAACAACGTGAATTTAATCCTGCGGGTGCAATCAAAGCTCTTGAAACCCTGGCTAAGTTTAAGAAGTGGATAACTTCTGATAAGCCTGAATTAATACCGGTTAAAGCGGTTCAGAATAACACTCGTATTAATTTTATTGCTTTACCTACAGATGAATAAGGTTGGCTAAAATATATTTGTCTGATATTGATACCAAAGTTATTGCAGATTACCCTGATAACTCAAAATAACTAATGGCTGGGCATCTAAGATAGCGCAGAAGATAATGACCACACAGATAAACCGAGAGCAGTAAATTGAAGAATTGCGTCGCCAACTTAGAGCGTTATTCATTTTGCGTAAAGCTGATAAAAAGCCACCTGATACAGAAAATTTATTTTCAGAGGGGTATATTTATGCGGCAATGGTACTTGGCGTAATAAGCAGAACTGAAATAAAAGGGATTATTGAACAGGTCAATCAAGCGTGGTTTTTGTGGTTCAGTAGGGTTACCCCATAATTGTCCTTCAAAAAATCATAGTTTACCCGTGTCACGACTTACTTGGAATGTATAACGAGACAGAAAATTGCTATCTTATTGATTATAAGTTACTTTTAGCGATAAATAGAGGTCTCTTTGTAAATGTATAACGAGACACGGGGTCTCGTTAATATACACGGGGTCTCGTTAATATAACTGTTAAATGCCTAAGCTAATACGTATCACAATTATTTTATTACTCTTATCATTAGTTGGATGTGACAATACTTGTGATAATGAAATACTCCAACGCGGAGTGGATCCTTCAGGGAAAGTTGAATTTATATATGTTCGCGGTAATTGCGGAGCAACTACTAGCTATTCACACCATATTTATATTGTTCCCTCCGGTAAGAGTCATGAAAAAATAGAATCAGTTTTTACGGTTGACAAAATAGAGAAGTTAGAATTAAAATGGCTAGCATCAGCACAGTTACAAATTAGCTACAAAGCTGCCAGAATTTTTAAATTCACCAACTTTTGGCAATCTAAAGAAGTCGATAATTTTAAATATGAAGTTAAAATTAATCTAAATGATAAAAGCATTTAACAATCAACAGCATCGGAACAAATTTCGCTGCGCTCAATTTGCCCGCTGTGTTGGGCGTTAGCCATAAAACGAACATCGAAATGTCATTATCTTCCATATCTGATCTAGAACTTCTTATTGAAAAATTCAATACGAAACACCTTCGTCCGCATGGCACTATTCACATTACACCATTGCTAGATATCTCGTTAATGAAAAGAGCTCAATGGCCAAGCAATGATCTTCCAGGAGTCTATATATTTCTGGACTCAGAAAAAGCAATTACATATATTGGAAAGGCTTCACGTAACATAGGCAGTCGTTTAGCAGCGCGATTTGATATCAAGTGGACTCCAAAATCACCAGAGTCGGTCGGTTGTCACTACATTACAACCATACCGTTACCTCTTGAGGTATATTTTGAAGCACCAGCTATAGAAGAATACTTGTTACACAATCTAAATACTCGGTCAAATAAGGTGCATAATGGCTAAAAATGTATAACGAGACACGGGGTCTCGTTAATATAACTGTTAGGGATGCAAATGAACTTCAATGATCAAAAATGGAATTTGAATAGAGAGCCAACAAAAATAGAAAAATATTCAGGAATATTCTTCTCTATATTTATATGCGTAATTCTTGGCTATATTTCATATATCGGCATTTTCCACGTATTGCAAGAAACAGAAGAACCAAAGCAAAATGAAATAGTTTTTTATTCCATCACGACTGCGTTATTTTTACTAACAGCATGGATTCTTTACCGAATTGTTTTTGGTAAGGCTAAAAAACCAAGCCCTAAAGCTATTCTAATTGCTGCCTCCATAATGTGTATAGGAAGTATTGATATCTTACTGGCTGGGTTCATGGGTGTTGGTTCAAAAAATTCAGTTCAGCTTTATTCTGCTGCGGTAGGTTTTACTGGTGTAGCATGGAGCATTTACACAATAAAGCGCATAATTGGTAAACATGAAAACCCCTAAAAATGTATAACGAGACAAGGGGTCTCGTTAATACAACTGTTGAACAAATAAGCTATCGCTTAGGCAGACTGAACTCATGGAAGGGACACGGTTTTTACAAAATATATTTAAGGCTTATTATCCCTCTTATAAAGCAAAACACAGACTACCATTAGTCTTGGCTGGGTTGTCGAAAATATGATAGCGGGATGAATGATTAAACATTATTACCTTTCATCATTTTAATAAAACCAAAAGCAGTAATTCCTGCAACCAATACCGGTGTAAGATTAGATTCAAACCCTTTCCTAAATCTATAAGATCAAGTTCGAGTCAATACAAATAAGCAGCTATTGAACAGAGGTATGATCTATACCCAATAATTTTTCTATATCACCGGCTGCTTTCATGATGCTATAAATATCAATACTGTCTATAACCGTATCCTGTTCCACAAAACTGCAAAGATAGGTTTGTGATTTTGGCTTTACCCCATTCCGGTTACATACCAGATAAGCAACGGATTCGGCTTCGATTTCACGATCTTTTAATTCAGAAGGTCGTCTACCTGAAATTTTTAATTTTTTGTCCTCACCTAAATGGCCAAGAAAAAGGTGTCCGAGTTCATGTGCTAATGTGGTGAACTGGGTTGGTAGTGAATGGTTTTCATTTATTTTAAGTAGGTAATTACTTGCTTCTTTTTTGGTACTGCCGCGATGAGTACACTGTATTTCTCCAGCCTTGTTATCACCAGCATCAATTCGCTTTATATCGATATGGTTTTTTCCGCACAAATCAAAGAAATACTCAATTTTATTCTGATGTAGCTCTCCAGAAGCAGGAAAAACATACATATCTTCGGGTAGATCCTGGCCCTCTGTATCCAGGTAATCATAAACAAAGACCACCGGAGCGAATGGCCAGAGTATTAATAAGGGCCTGCTATCTTCCTTTGGCCATCTTGTAAACTTATCCCACCAGTCTTTTTGGGTCGCGGCATACTTTAATCCGGGTTTTTGAATCTGTAGCAACATGGCATTGAAAGGCGCAAATTCTCGTAGTAAAGTTATGGTTTCCAGTAAATCCAAGTAATCCTTGCTGTGACTATATAATCGCGAATCTTCTAGTAGTTGATCAAGGAGCCGTCTCGATTCATCCTCCTCATCAAACAGATCAGCCTGTACATTGTGATCCGTATCGTTCAGCTTCATAATCCATTCACCTTTGACTGCATTATTTGTTAAATCATATTGCTGCTATTCTTCAAAAACTTTACTTAGCCTTTCTATTAATGAATCAATAATTGATTCATCCATTTCAATATTCAGGCTGGGCGCAACAAGTCGCTGTAAACCTATAGCTGCCTTGATATATTCAGCCTGCTGATCGAAAGAAAAGCGTTGCCAGTTATCATTTTTTTTCTTTGCATTATGTGACTTAAGCAGAAGCTGGAAATTGTCAGGATGATGTTTACCCGGGTTCTCAGGATTTAATAACGCACTGGCATGGTCAACTTCAAATTCCAGGCTAAGGAATGCCTTTAATTGTTTTGAAATAACTTCAAATTCATCACTTCGATATTTATCTTTGGCGCGCCAACCCGACAAATCCCTTTTGATAATTTCATCCCGTCTTAATGGTTCAACATCTTCTTCGAGTTCTAATGCTACATGTTCATCACGCTTTTCTGCCGGTATATACCGCACCTTTCTGGGCCGTTCACTGGTATCAATTTCAATCTGATTTTCATAGGTACCCGTACTAATTGCGGAACTTATTCTGGCGGCAATTTCTCTTAATCCGGTAGTTTCATTGGCCTGGTTTGCGGCTTCAATTTCAGCTTTAGCCAATAAATCAGGGTAAATCTCTCCCACTTTTATCGCCCAATCTGAAACGATGACCCAATCATCCAGGTTTTTCAGGGCTTCAAGGTATTTTTCTCTAATATTCATAATCCATTTTCACCATTAGGCAGTAGTAATTCCACTCTTCTAAACTCAACTAGATCCGTTTCGAATTGATCAAAAAGATTAGAAACAATTGCACTCTGCTCAGTTTGTCATTAATTAGCTTTTCTTGGTTTAACCATTACGGATGTCTGTATCAGTTTTCTCATTAACAATTGGCAA
>CALCSG010000542.1 GCA_937894085.1 uncultured Gammaproteobacteria bacterium
CGTCATTACATGATTTTCATACAGAGCCATATAAAAAATTAATCGCTGAATCTCGAGGTAACCAGTTAATCTTTAGTCTGTATGAATATATTCACGTTGAGCATGACAACCGGCATGGCAAAATAACTCATAAGAAATGGTTTCGCTTAACTCTGCAATTTCATTAGCTAATGGCGAATCTCCCCACAATATCACTTCATCGCCGTGTTTTACATCCTGCCCGGTAATATCGATGGTAATCATATCCATTGAAACACGACCGACAACTTTGGCTTTCTGATCATTAATCAACACAAAACCATTTTGCAGGTGCCGAGGATAACCATCTGCATAACCTACTGCCACGACTGCGATTGTCCGATCCTGCGGACAGCTATACATACCGCCATAACCAATGCTCTGACCTTTTTTAAGATCATTGATTGCCAGCACCGTAGATATAAACTGCATGACCGGTTTTAGATTCTGACTGGCACTATGATCACTCAACGGGTCACTACCATACAACGCAATTCCTGCTCTGACCCAGTTTAAACGGCTTCGTGGCCAGCCTAATATTCCGGCTGAATTAGCGATGCCCCATTCATACTGTTCCAACCCCAGAGCTTTGCTCCTGCTGATCTGCAGGACAGTTTTTTCATCGCTAATATCATCAGCATTTGCCAGGTGAGTCATCAGACGGATTTTTCCTGCCAGTTTTAAGCTGGTGATCTGCTGTAAGGCCCTGTTAATATCCAGTTCAGAAAAGCCAAGTCGTCCCATACCTGAATTGAACTTTACCCAGACATCAATTGATTTTCCTTTTAACATTGTTAAAAGATCTATTTGCCAGAATTGATGGATTACCGGATCAAGTCTATATTCCAGGCAAGCCTGCATTTCATCAACTTTAATCACACCACCCAACACGATAATTTTCTGTTGAATTCCGGCTTCACGCAATTCTATCGCTTCCATAACCGTTGCGACTGCAAAAGCATCCGCCGTTGATAAAGCGTTGGCGACCTGGATAGCACCGTGACCGTAGGCATCAGCCTTAATCACCGCAATGACATTACTGTTAGCAGAAATTTTTTTTAAATACTGGTAGTTAAGCTGAATAGTCCGCAGATTGATAACTACCCGTGAATGACGGGTATGCTGCGGCATGGAGCCGGGTAAATTATTCTTCCTGTCCATAATCTTCATAGGACAGATTTTCAAACCGGGTAAACTGTCCCAAAAATGCCAGCCGGACCATACCGATTGGGCCGTTACGTTGTTTACGGATAAGTATTTCTGCAGTTCCCTTATCCTGGCTGTCGGGGTTATACACTTCGTCTCGATAGATGAATAAAATAACGTCAGCATCCTGCTCAATACCACCTGATTCACGCAAGTCTGACATAACAGGGCGTTTATCTGGTCTTTGTTCAACGCCGCGATTTAACTGAGAAAGCGCGATAACTGGTACCTGAAGTTCTTTTGCCAGTGCTTTAAGGGATCGACTTATTTCGGAAATTTCTGTCGCTCTATTTTCACTGGTACCAGATACCTGCATCAACTGTAGATAGTCGATAATAATCATATCAAGACCATGTTCGCGCTTTAAACGACGGGTACGTGCACGTAATTCAGTTGGAGATAGTGCAGGGGTATCGTCAATAAACAGACGTGCCTTGGACAGCATGCCCACAGAAGAAGTCAACCTTGGCCAGTCATGATCCTGCAGTTTACCGGTACGCAAATTATGCTGATCGATACGCCCAAGTGATGACATCATACGCATAGCGAGCTGATCACCCGGCATTTCCATACTAAATACAGCCACGCATTTTTCGGCACTTACTGCTGCATTTTCGGCCAGGTTCATGGCGAAACTGGTTTTCCCCATCGAAGGTCTTCCGGCGACGATTATCAGATCCGAATTTTGTAATCCAGATGTTTTTTCGTCGAATTTAGTAAAACCACTACTGATACCAGTTAACGGTTCATCACTTTTAAATAATTCTTCAACCTTTTCTACTGCTTTAGTCAGCAGGCTTTTAATATCTTTGAATCCCTGGCTGTTACCGGCACCCTGTTCAGCAATATGAAATACCAGACGCTCTGCTTCATCCAGTAATTCTTTACTGGTACGGCCATCTGCATTATAAGCCGTATCCGCTATTTGATGACCAACATGTATCAAATTACGTAAAACTGAATATTCACGCACGATTTCGGCGTAAGCCTTAATATTGACCGCTGTCGGTGTATCGTTAGCAAGAATACCCAGATATGCCAGCCCACCAATATTATCCAGTTCATTGCGTTGTTCTAACCAGTCGGAAATAGTCACTACATCATAGGGCTTGTCATCATTTGATAACGCCTCGATAGCGCGGAAAATTAGAGCATGATCATGCCGATAAAAATCCTTTTCATTAACCAGGTCTGCAATATGTTCCCAGGCCTCATTATCCAGCATCAAGCCACCCAGTACCGATTGCTCAGCTTCCATGGAATGAGGAGGAACCTTGAGATCTTCTACACGTTGGCTCAAATCAGCAACTCGATCGGCTATTTTTGACACAATAGGATAGTATAATCATTTAAAATAAGTTCTAAAAACACAAACGGGCTGTAAAGACAGCCCGTTTATAATAACAAATAAATTGAAACTACTCAGCGTATTCATCTTTTGCCCCATTTCGGCGTTATTTTCGTACTCGAATGATCACATATGATCTTATATGCTCGCATTCTCCGTGCGAAAATGCCTTGTTCTGGAACAAAATCTAAACACGCTGAACAGTTACAATAAATTTAGAATTAAATTCTAAATTTTTGCTGGTTCATCTAAAAGTCATCAACTTAAAATAAACCAGCTTAACGAAGAAACTATTCTTCGCCAATGATATTAACAGTTACCTTGACATCGACATCAGTGTAAAGATGAATATCCAGTTCATGTTCACCCGTATTACGTATAGCGCCATCAGGCAGGCGTACTTCACGTTTTTCTACGGCTGCACCGGCAGCTGTAATTGCTTCGGAAATATCGGCAGTACCAATAGAACCAAACAGCTTACCTTCACTACCAACTTTAGCAGTAATGCTGATTGCACCTAGCGCTTCAATGGCATCTTTACGCGATTGAGCAACCGCTAAAGCTTCAGCAGCTATTTTTTCCAGTTCTGCTCTTTGCTTTTCGAAAGCTTCCAGGTTAGCAGCTGTTGCCGGCTTGGCTTTACCACCAGGAACCAGAAAATTACGTGCAAAACCCGCTTTAACCGTGACCTTGTCACCCAGCGTACCTAAATTTTCGATGTTTTCCATCAGAATAACTTCCACAGGACTATCCTCTCTTAATCTTCAAAATTCATTTAGACAGATTCATTAGTTCTCAGTCGAGAACGAAAATCTGTCCAGTTATCTATCAACCCCAGAAAAGCAGTCGCTGCCATTATCTGGGGAAAAATTACCATCAATACATACAACAAAACGATCCAGCCTTTACGTTTACCACGCTTAGACCAGCAATGCACTATCGCCAGACCCTGATATAAAAAGGTTGCGATCATCACCATTAACATGGCGAGTAACAGGTCCTGCTTTACCAGCAGACTAAGTACCGCTAATAACAGGGTGGCAATCGCTGCGCCCTTACCGAGCTTGATATTTAAAAACTCATCGCGAAACCCTTCCGAGCCTGCCAGACGAGCCTGGAACCAGCGTGATGCCATCAACGTACCGATGAAGGTACTGTACATAACAGCAACCAGCACAATAACCATCCAGTGCACAAGTTCCTGCATACCCGCCTGCAACTGATCCATACCCGAAGCGGACTGCTGCAGCTCAACGCTTTGAAACATCATCTGCACATATTCAGTCCACAGCTTATCGATATCAGGCCACAAAACATATTGTGCAACCACTACCAGCATGGCTATCACCATGCCAATCACCAGGGTGAAAGACATAGAACGGGTTCTGCGTAAAATTTCCGCAAGAATTACAATAGGAAGCCACTGCACCAGTCCCAGGGTAATACCCATTACCGGAGATTGAGTCACCAGGTAGCTGACAACGGTAATACCTACAACTGATAATAATAAAGCTCTGGCACCTGAAAACAGGCCCTGGGTTAAAATAATCAACCCGACGATGGCTCCACTTAGTATCGAAACCAGCGGTATAAATAGCGATAATATCGCCAGAATACCGACGATAGTAGACGCATGAAACGGGCTTTTCAGGGCATACCTTGCTATTGCTAACATCGATCGACCCTTTTAGCCGTTTCCGTTTTATTAAGTACTAGTGCTGATCAGTGTAAGGCAACAACGACAGGAAACGAGCGCGTTTAATCGCAGTCGCTAACTGACGCTGATATTTTGCCTTGGTACCGGTAACACGACTAGGTACAATTTTACCGGTTTCGGTAATGTACTCCTTGAGTGTTTCCAGGTCTTTGTAATCAATTTGATCAGTGCCTTCAGCAGTGAACTTACAAAATCTTTTACGACGAAAATAACGTGACATTATTTTTCTCCCTCATCAGCATCTTTAACATCATCTACAACTTCGTCATCATTATCTTCGTCATCATCAGAAGCAGCACGAGTGGCAGGTCTACGCTCAGTTTTTGCAGATTCTTCTTTTTCTGCAGCAAGCAGCATGTGCGACTTGTCTGTAACAGGTCCGTTCATACTCAGCGTCATGTGACGTAAAACAGCGTCATTAAAGCGGAAAGTTGATTCAAGTTCGGCCAGAATTTCCTGAGAACACTCAATGTTCATCATGGCATAATGGGCTTTATGAATTTTCTTGATAGGGAATTCAAGATGGCGACGACCCCAGTCTTCTTCACGGTGCACTTCGCCGCCTGAAGAAGTGATCATATTGCGATAACGTTCCACCATAGCGGGAACCTGTTCGCTCTGGTCGGGATGGACCAGGAATACTATTTCGTAATGTCTCATAAGATCCTCATGGATAAGAGCCCCCTGCGTACGATTCACAGTAGAGCGAGAATTAAGGAGCGAGGATTCTACATGAGTGAAGTGAAAGCCGCAAGGTACTTAGGGCAAAACAGGTTATCTCTGTCGATTAATCTCGTACAGGCAAATACCGGTTGCAACCGACACATTCAGGCTCTCAACCTGTCCTTTCATCGGTAATTTCACCAGATAATCACATTGTTCTGCGGTAAGACGTCGAATCCCCTCACCCTCTGCTCCCATCACCAGACCGATCGGACCACTTAATTTTTCTTCATACAGCGATTTTTCAGCATCTCCACTTGTACCCACCAGCCAGATACCGGCTTGTTTTAATTCTTTCAGACTCCTGGCCAAATTGGTAACAGTAATTAAAGGTACCGATTCTGCTGCACCTGCAGCAACTTTTTTAACGACAGGCGTCATGCTCGCTGCTCGGTCTTTGGGTACGATTACGGCAGTCACACCTGCCGCATCGGCGGTACGCAAGCAGGCACCAAGGTTATGTGGATCCTGCACGCCATCCAGAATCAGAAAAAGACTATCCTGCTCAACATTCTGCAATAACTCACTGAGACTCACCACCTGGTGATCTCCTTCCTTCACGCCTAATACACAGCCCTGGTGTTTTTCACTACCTGCCAACTCTGTTAATTCATCACGGGAATGAAATTTAACCGGTATTTCTTTCTGTTTCGCCAGACTGATGATCTGCTGAAGTCGCTGATTTTTAGTCTGCAAACAATACAGTTGTTGACAATCCTGCAGCGAAAACTGCAACATTTTCTTTACAGCATGTAAGCCATAGATAGTATTAACGGCCATTATTATGGTCTATTCGAAGATTTTTTCTTGCCTGCATATTTATGCGCTGGTTTATTGCCGCTTTTGCCTTTGCTACGCTTTTTTCCGGGTTTCTTTTTTTTACCTGTAGCTTCCGCTTTATCACCTACTTCAGAGCCCTTTTTTTTATTTTCACCTGGACTATTGTCGACGGCAATAAACTTCGATGACTCACTACTAATAATATCAAAATCTATCTTGCGTTCTTCCATATCCACCCGCATAACTTCAACCGTTACCTGATCACCTAACTGATACACACGGCCGGTTTTCTCACCGACCAGGCGATGATGTGCCGCATCAAACTGATAATAATCCCGTTTTAGTGAAGTAACGTGGACCAGTCCGTCGATGAGTAAGTCATTAAGCTGAACAAACATCCCGAAACTGGTCACAGTAGTGACAATACCTTCATACTGCTTACCCACATGTTTTTGCAGAAATTCACATTTTAACCAGTCTCCTGCATCACGTGTAGCCAGGTCAGCACGACGCTCGTACAGAGAACAGGATTCTCCCAGCGCAGTAACTGCATTCAGGTCATACGCAAAATCAGCCTTAGTACCATGTTGCAGAATATGGCGAATGCCTCTGTGCACCAGTAAATCAGGGAATCTTCTTATCGGTGAAGTAAAATGAGCATAATCAGCCAGCGCAAGTCCGAAATGCCCCGTTTTGGTATCCGGTCCGTAAATTGCCTGCATTAATGATCGCAACATCACGGTCTGAATCATATCAAATTCGGGCAACTGCTTAATTTGCTGTAAGGCTTCGGCATACTGTTGAGGAGTGGGTTCTGTGCCCTGCATACGCACACCATAAACCGATAAAAACTCGATCATAGCGGGCACTTTATCCGGATTCGGACCTTCATGAATGCGGTAAAGAGATGGAATTTTGTGTTTCTTTAAATATTTCGCGGCACAGATATTAGCGGCGATCATGCATTCTTCAATAATCAGGTGCGCTTCGTTTCGCTCATATGGATGAATATTTTCTATCTTGCGTTGATCATTGTATTCAAACACCACTTCCTTGGTATCGAACTCGATCGCATGGCGTCTTTTACGCGCTTTGCTTAATGCTTCATATACCTGATTTAAATTTTGCAGATCCTGTCGCAGCGGTTCACAGGTTTCATCTGCCCCATCGTGAAATAGAAATTCAGCCACCTGATCGTAAATCAGGCGGGCATGAGAATGAATAATAGCTTCATGAAATTTATGACTCCTGATGGCACCGGCCGGACCAACCTCCATTTCACACACCATCACCAGTCGATCAACCTGAGGGTTGAGTGAACACAGACCGTTAGATAAAACCTCCGGTAACATCGGAATAACTTCGCCGGGAAAATACACGGAAGTTCCGCGCACCACGGCTTCCTGATCGATAGCGGAATCTTTTTTGACATAATGAGATACATCGGCAATCGCTACATATAACCTGTAACCATTTTCTACGGGTTCACAATACACTGCATCATCAAAATCTCTGGCATCGGCACCATCTATGGTGACAAATGGTTTATTACGTAAATCCAGCCGGCCTTTTTTATCTTTCTGTTCGACCTCGGCAGGAATTCTGCCCGCTTCCGCTAATAGCTCATCACTCCATTTATGCGGAATTTCGTGCGTATTCATGGCGATGGTCACTTCTATTCCCGGTGCATTTTCAGCGCCCAGCACAGTTTCAATCATGCCTATGGCCTGATTATGCTGATCGGGATAATCCAGAATTCTGACCAGTACAATATCGCCCTGGCGGGCTGAATGATCATAATCGGGGCTTAACAGTACATCTTCATTGATGCGTTTATCATCTGGAATGACAAAATGTATGCCTTTTTCCCGATAGTAACGCCCGACGATGGATTGATGTGCCCGTTCTAATACGGTGATGACATGGCCTTCCTTGCGTTCACGGCGTTGATCGAAACTGGTGATCTTTACGGCAGCCCTGTCACCGTTCATCAATTTACGCATTTCGCGTGCCGGCAGAAAAATATCCTTACCACCCGACTCCGGAGTTAAAAAGCCAAAACCATCCGGATGCGCCTGTACCGTACCTTTCTCCAGATCCATGTGATCGAAGCTTAAAAAACCGCCGCGCCGATTTTTAAATACCTGGCCATCACGTGCCATCGCATTCAGGCGACGTCTGACTGCCTCGATCTGCTCTTCATCGGTGTATTTTAGATCATTAACAATATGTTCATGACTTGTAGGTGCCGCTTGTTTATTAATTAATTCAAGCAGGTATTCACGGCTGGCAATTGGATTTTCATAATTGCTGGCTTCGCGTTGCTGGTGTGGATCTTTTTTCAATTTAATATCTTATATATGGGTGGAAAGGCCCGTATTATATAGAAAGCTTAACAAAGCTACACCTCCTTATTGACTTTTAAAACGGAAGCTGTATATTTCGCGTCCTCACCTTGCCCAGGTGGCGGAATTGGTAGACGCGCTAGCTTCAGGTGCTAGTGGCCTTATGGTCGTGGAGGTTCAAGTCCTCTTCTGGGCACCAA
>CALCSG010000543.1 GCA_937894085.1 uncultured Gammaproteobacteria bacterium
CTATCGCGATTATTTGATTACCACGTTTCAAAATATAATCAACTTCATCTCGACTTTCACGCCAGTAATAAACCTCGGTATTCATTGAGCTAGTATTAATTAAATGTGCGCCTACTGCTGACTCAACCTGCTTTCCCCAATATGTACGATCATTGATCGCATCCTGATAGGTATAGTTTGAGTAGCAGGACATTAATGCTGTATTCAATACATTTAGTTTTGGACTCGAACTTCTGATTCGACCTTTATTTGGCGTATATTTCATTACCCCTGTTAATAAACCTGCATTACTAAGCAACTCTAAATAATGTGCCAAAGTTGTAGTATTCCCAGCATCTTTTAGTTGTCCAAGCATATTATTAAACGCATACACCTGGCTGGAATACTCACAGCCAAATTCAAAAAGAAGTTTTAGTAAAGCAGGTTTATGGATACGCGCCATAGAGACTATATCTTTCTGAATATTTGGTTCTATCAGCGAATAACGGATGTAATCTAACCATCTATCCTCTTCCCTGATAAAAGCCGCACCACCAGGGTAACCTCCAAAGTAGACATATTCATCAAGAGTGAAGCTGAACGCTTCAGCCATTTCATTAAAAGACCAGTGCGTATTAGTCAACTTCTCATAACGACCTGCCAGACTTTCTGTGAGTCCCTGCTGCATAAGTAACGGTGATGATCCCAATAAGACCACATGTAGATTTACCCCGTCTCTTCTATCCTGATCCCATAAACCCTTAACAGCCTCAGACCAGTTTGGTATTTTCTGGATCTCATCAAATACCAGAACATGGAGCTTTTTATCTTTATCCAGTCCATCGGCAATTGAGAACCTTGCCTTATTCCACTGAAAAGTTAACCATTCCACGTCAGGCCTGTCGGGAGGCGTTAAGACTTCATCCCCTCCTATTCTAAAAATGGATGAGTCTTGACGATCTGGATTATCGACCGCATAAAAGTGTGGGTGTATTAAGTTTTCTGAAAGCAGGTCATTACATACCTGATTAACCAGTGTCGTTTTACCTGTCTGTCTTGGGCCAGCAACTATCTGGATGCGAAGAGGGGGCTCCAGTAATCTCGACCTCAAAACGTTGTAAAGTGAACGCTTGTAGCTCATAATTTATTAAATTGAGTAAATTTACTCAATTTAATAAATTATGATACAATGTCAAGCTTTTAATATATATTGAAACACCAATTACACTCGTATTTCATTAATTATGATTTTTGTCATCAGTATCGTTAAGCGAGAATCGTTTTATCTTTCGGATGATTTAAATGAGATGAAGCCTTCGATTTCCAGTGTTTCACACCAAGAGTCCAAGGTTAGCAGAATGTAGAGAGTTTCGGGCGTAGTCAGCAGGATGTGCGAGGTGCTTTTTCATCAAGTTACGTTAGACTGAAGGGTATCCCCGGAGCAAACCTGAGCGCGGATTGGCACATCTGGACAGCCTGCTTTCAAACAGGGTATCAATAACTGGCTATAAATGTGGGCAAATCTGGTATTGGGTGTATCCCTTCGTTTTCAGGTATAACCCTACCTGTCTTTCTTTATGAGCTTCGCGCCCCGATAATAGCTTCTGCATTGCTCTACTGCGCCCGTCCCTCACACCTCCATTCAGTTTTACCTACGGGCGTCCTGCCCTGGTTCGTGGTAAATATCTTTTGGCTTAGTTATTACACTGAGTAAGTGCAATATTTAAAACAAATCCAGGATATTCTTCAGGTCTGATTTACCCTCAACAATTTCCTGCTTTGTTAAACCATTTAGCTCGTGCGGGAACACCAGCCATTCATCACTCTGATGACTGTAATAATCAGGTTTAATATCAACAGCCCGCATAGAGGGTTTGTACCAGCTGCAGGCCACTCGAATATCTTTAGGTGTGTTCAGACGAGATTGCTGCTTTATCTGCTTTATCAGAGCATCAACACTACGACCGGAATCAAACACATCATCTACGATCAGCAAGCCATCATCTGAATTTGCATTTTCAATTAAATAATGTAGCCCGTGCACGCGAATTTCTCTGGATTGCTGATTAATACCGGTGTAAGACGATGTGCGAACAGAAATATGATCCGTACTGATCCCTTTATATTCAAAGTACTCCTGAACTGCTATACCAATTGGAGTTCCACCGCGCCAGATACCGACAATAAATTGCGGACGGAAACCATCTTTATAAATTTCATGAGCAAGTCTGAATGAACTTTCCAGAAGTTGCTGCGCTGTTATATAAGTTTTTTGCATAATGAAATTATACCTTAATATCCAGAGTATATTGATCCTGTTCAGAGAAATGATGCTGTTCGCAATTTTCACCGGAGCCATCCCTGTCAACACAAATAAAACTCATGGCATCGAACGGGGTTAATAATAAGCCATGCCAGATGCCTGTATGATAATTAATTCCCTGCTCACCGTTCGTTTTAAATGCCTTAAGCTGACTAGCCTGTACTGTATCACCGGCCCCAGCAACCACCACCACGAAAGCAGTTTTATCGCGCGGAATAAAAGCCTGACTACCCAGAGGATGTCGTTCGACAATTTTTATTTTTTGCGGTAATTCATACTTTTTACTGTGTACCAGGCTGATCACAGGATAGCCTTTATCATCACGCACATCGACCTTAGCCTGTGCGTGATGTCTGTCGGCCATACCATAATTAATCTGGAAAGAAGGTTGGTCCTGTAATTCAATAACATCGCCATACTGCCGAAAATTTTCTGCGGTCAAAGGAATCACCGGTAAGTATTTCATGTCATCTTTCCCAGTACCCTGAGGCGACTGACCCCACCATCCGGAAAGATATTTAAGCGGATATAATTGATAGCCCCGATTTTTTGATTATTGACTTTAATCCTGTTTTTCATATTCATTTCTAATTTTGATGAAGGCAGTAATTCTTCCCAGTAAATACTCTGGGTTACTAATGACTGACGGGTACTATTAACAATGCTCGCTGCCTGAATCGAAAAACTATCCGGAAAATTTCCAATAAAAAAAGAAGTGTCGACAATTATTTCTTCAACCAGGCATGGATAACCCAGTTCAATGACACACCAGTCAAAACCGGGTTCTCGTCGGCGCCGGGTTTCCCAGGAATCTCCCATATTCCTGCCATCACCGGGCGACAACATGTTCGACGGGTGTCCAAAATGCGCATCATTCCAGCCAATTGCTCTGCCACCATTTAAAATACAGGCCAGATCATATACTTTAGTCTTATCCCTGGCTTCCCAGTCACAGAAAATCCGACCGTATAGCCTTAGACGAGCAACACCACCATCAGGAAAAATATTAAAGCGTAAATGAGTCCACACTCCTCGGTTATCAATCTCAAGTAGATGATGACTATCGCCTTCCAGCTCAGTTATATTGATTAATGATACCCATTCAGTATTGTCATCCAGCTCTGTATCACAATAAGTTCCTTCCAGCGATGCCGCTGAAGGAAAATTACCGGTAAAAAATGACGTGTCGATATTGACACCAAATAAAATACTGGGCTGTCCCAGTTTAATAACCAGATAATCATGTCCATTATTACGTCGACGGCGGCTTTCCCAGCCATCCATCCACTTACCATGATCATCGTATTTACCTTCAATAAATACTGGAGGATCTGGGTTTAACAGGCGGTGTCGATCAGCAAAAAAATCATCACTACAGTCAATTATTTCTGTACCCAGGTTGGGATTACCAAGTTCCACTCCCAGCTCAACAAATGATGGGACTTCATTTTGATTTTTCTTCATGTTTTTAAAACTCAGTTGTCAGTTATTTTATTTCCTGAACCAGCTACAGGCTCAGGTTAAATACAAAATGGAAATATATTGCTATCGTGCCTTACCTGCGTTGACGAGCATTGTATGCGCCAGTTTATTATGCCTGTACACCAGACTTTCGATGTCTACATTTAACAGCTCACCATTTTGCACAATAATGCGACCATTAATTACCGACAGCCAGACGCCCGTTGAAGCACAGGTTAACAGTGATGCCACTTTATCGTTGTGGCCACCGGCATGCTGCAGATCATCAACCCGGAAGGCTACAAAATCCGCAGCCTTACCAGTTTCAAGGCTGCCTATATCCGGCCGTTGTAAAACCTTAGCACCACCCACAGTGGCCAGCTCAAGAGCTTCACGAGCAGAAAATCGGGATGCACTGGATTCAAACCCCGGCCAGCCAACGCGCTGTAATAACATAGCCTGGCGGGCTTCACCGAGCATCTGATTACCATCATTACTGGCAGAACCATCAACCCCGAGTCCCACCCGGATATTAGCATCTACCATCTGTCTTACGGGTGCTATACCTGAAGCCAGAATCATATTACTGCTGGGACAGTGACACACACCGGTACAACTGTGAGCCAGTTTTTTTATTTCTTCATCATCAGGATGCACCATGTGTGCAAACCAGACATCATCACCCAGCCAGTTAAGGCTTTCCATGTATTCGAGTGGACGTTTGCCAAATTTCTGCAGGCAGAAGCGATTTTCATCGATAGTTTCTGCCAGATGGGTATGCAGATTAACCGCCGGATAACTGCGTGCCATGTTCGCAGAAAGTTTCATCAAATCGGCTGTTACACTGAACGGGGAACAGGGGGCAAGCCCGACCCGACACATCGAAAACTCCTGCGCATCATGGAAAGTTTCGATCACACGCTGACTATCTTTTAAAATATGTTCCTCAGTGTCACAGATATTATCCGGCGGTAACCCTCCCTGACTTTCACCAAGGCTCATACTTCCGCGAGTTGGATGAAAACGAACTCCCAGTTCCTGAGCCGCAGCAATTTCATCATCCAGTCTGCTACCATTCGGAAACAGGTATAAATGATCTGCCACAGTAGTGGCACCAGATAAAATCAATTCGATCAAACCGAGCTTAGCGCTGGTATATACGGACTCTGCATCCATCTGTCCCCAGATCGGATACAGGGTCTTCAGCCAGTCGAATAGTGATAAACCAGCCGAAGTACCCAGAGATCTTGTTAAAGTCTGATATAAATGGTGATGACAGTTAATCAGTCCGGGTAACACAACAGTACCAGACGCATTAATCACTTCATCAGGAGTGATATTATGTTGATGAAGATAGCGATGCATCGCCATTGAATCATCGATATGAACTATTCGATTATCTTTCGCCAGTAATGCCCCATCGACTATTTCATTACGGCCTGCATCCATGGTCACCAGTACATCGGCATGCTCAATTAATAAAAAACTCATTGGCTAACTCTTTAAATTATCCCGCTGGTAACGACATTCACCCATGATATGAGTTGCTTTTATATTCCGGTCATCGCCTAAAATCATCAGCACAAACAGTTCATCTTCAAGGCTTTCACAATGACTCATTCGTCTTTTCATCAATGCTGTTGCATTAAGATCGATAACAATAAAATCAGCCTCTTTTCCTGTTTCAAAATTACCTGTTTTATGATCCAGATATAAAGACCTGGCAGCCCCTAATGTTGCCATATAAAAGCCCTGTAAGGGTGACATATTATAACCCTTCATCTGGCTAACCTTATAAGCTTCATGCAATGTCTTTAGCATACTAAAACTGGTTCCACCTCCCACATCGGTTCCCAACCCCAGGCGTAGTCCATGTTCCAGTGCAGACTGCATATCAAACAACCCGCTACCCAGAAATAGATTTGAAGTCGGACAGAATGAAACTGCTGTACCTGATTTGGCCAGACAATCTCGATCAGATTCATCCAGATATATGCAATGAGCATACACCGAGCGGTCACCCAGTAATCCAAAATGATCATAAACGTCCAGATAGCTGCGGCTCCATGGAAAAAGCTCTTTTACCCACTCCACTTCACCAGGACTTTCTGCCACATGTGACTGCAAATAAATATCAGTAAATTCATTAACCAGTTGCTGTGCCACCTTTAATTGCTGCTCTGTTGAAGTAGGCGCAAATCTGGGAGTCACAGCATACAATAAGCGCTCACGCTTATGCCATTTATTAATCAGCGCCAGCGAGTCATCATAACTACTTTGAGCCGTATCACATAAATAATCCGGCGCATGCCTGTCCATCATCACCTTACCTGAAATCAGGCGCATATTCTGTTGCAGGGCCGCTGCAAAAATCGCATCTACCGACTGCGGATGGATAGTTGCAAAAACCATCGCACTGGTAGTACCGTTACAGAGTAACTGGCGGATAAAAAAATCAGCCGTTTCCTGAGCCACCACCGGATCAGAAAACTTTTTTTCGGCGGGAAAAGTATAACGTTCAAGCCAGTCGAGTAACTGTGATCCATGACTGGCAATAATATCGGTTTGAGGATAATGCACATGCGTGTCAATGAAGCCCGGCATGATTAAATGACCGCTATAATCAATAAGCTCAATCTCTGCTGACAGGGTTTTATTTAAGCTCGCAAAATCACCGCAAGCCGTAACCAGTCCCTCTTCAACAATCAGTAAACCATCTTTGAAATAGCGAAAACTTTTTTCACCGGTTTCATATGGATTAGCAATAAAGTCTAAAATTGAAGCACGAAAGGCTGGCATTTATTCATCACCCACTTTGGCACCTTGAGCAAACCAGCTGGCTATAATTTGTCTCTCCTGTGCAGTCATACCGGTTAAATTGGCAATCGGCATATATTGATTACCTACAGTTTGCTGTATCAGAATTGCATGTTGGGAGATTTGTTCATCTTTCTTTAACACGATACCTTTAGGTGGTTGCACAAAACCGGGTTGTGTCGGTTTATCTGCATGACAGGCAACACAACGTGTATCAATTATGGCTTTCACTGCAGAAAATTCAATCTTCGACTGTATTAAATCCATATTGACTGGCCGCGGTTTAAGCCAGACGACAACGCCTGCTAATAAAGCGATCCCAACAGCAGGTAACCACCACTTAACCTGATGAATATGCCTCAACACAAAAAACTGGCGAATGAAAACGCCTGCCATCATGATCAGTGCCAATACCAGCCATCCATATTGATGACTATAGGTCATCGGGTAATGGTTACTGATCATGATAAATAAAACTGGCAGGGTAAAATAAGTGTTGTGCACAGAACGCTGTTTGCCGATTCGTCCATATTCCGGATTCGGTGTAAAACCATCGCGAATTTCCTGCACCATCTTTTTCTGACCGGGAATAATATGAAAAAACACATTAGCTACCATCATACTACCCATAATAGCCCCTACATGAATATATGCAGCTCTGGCACTAAATAACTGAAAAAGTATCCAGTCACATAGCAGGATATAAATAAATACCATTGCCGCCAGCAGGTTTTCATTATCCCCCAGAAAACGACACAGAATATCGTAAATTATCCAGCTAAATGCTATTATCAGTGCACTGATCGAAACTGCCTGCACTACCGATAAGTCTAAAACCTGTTGATCAATCAGATAGGAGCTTGCGCCGAACCAGTAAATAATAATAAGCAAACCCATACCTGATAGCCAGGTGGTATAAGCTTCCCATTTTGACCAGTGTAAATGTTCACTCAAAGGTTCGCCAACGGGACCTGCCAGAAATTTCTGGCTCTGATAAACACCGCCACCATGCACGGCCCACAATTCACCGGATACACCGCGTTGTTCATCCTTTAATTTAGCGGCTTTTCTGAGTGACATGTCCAGCATGACAAAATAAAATGATGCGCCTATCCATGCGATACCG
>CALCSG010000544.1 GCA_937894085.1 uncultured Gammaproteobacteria bacterium
CACTCCATCAAGTAGTATGAACATGAGGTCATCAATTATCGTGGACACGCTCAATTGATCGGTTAAACAAGATGCCATTCGATCAATTACAGCGCTTCAAGGCAATGCGAACACCGATTGCCGAAGTCACCATAAACCCCAGGCATTTTGATCTGTGTATGGATTACATCATCTCTGAGGCGACAATGCATGACATCAAGAACCAGATGATCAAGATGGATGCTTCAGCGGCCATGTTGACCGAGCTGGCGGGAATGGATATTACAGAGTATCGAAGCAGGCGAACACACCTGGGCTTAAATAAAGCCACTCAAGGTCGCCCTGCTTCGTTAACCAGTGATGAAAGCATCATCCTCAGTCAAGTCTGGAGTAAATACCGGGATGAATCCGATGACTTGATACGTTACTTCCGCGTCGGTGTGGATACGGGATTACCACTGAACAAAGTCTGGGCATTTATGCAGCTTGAGCAATGATGAAATGAATACACAACCCGCTACCTTAAAGCCAGCTCAATTGAACGCTCTTCAACAGCATATTAAAAATGCTGCTGAACAACTTTCAAAGCAACAAACGGATAAAGGTGAAGTTGAAGTTGGCTCTCTTATTTACATGGGGAATGTGCATGACTCGTTCCCCAGAGGACTCATCACCGATCCTGTCTTAAACTCAGAAGAAATCCATACCTGGATGTTAATGCGCCTTGAAGTATCGGATCAACACTCATTTACACATATCCCCAAACAGGATACGTTAATGGAACAATTGAAATGCTCCAGACCCATTGTAAGCCGTAATTTACAGGTGTTACGGGCCATGCGATGGATAACGCTCTGTGAAGTTGTTCGTGGCCCTGACGGACAATACAGAGGGGCTATCTATGCTCAACATGATGAACCTCTTTCATTGGCAGAGACCTTACAGCTGGACAGTGGCTATCTGGACTTTCTAAAAGAAGAAACTAAAGGTGATGTTTTAAAGCGGCTTAATCATATAAAGCAGGCCGTACTAAAACACACCAATTACCGATTAATGACGGACAAGGATGTCCTTAAACCAGACAGCCCATTGTCAATCTCGCTTAGGCAATTTGAATCCAAACTCAGCAATAACCCACTAGAGACTGTATTGGCATGTCCTCCTGATGCAGTAGAGCCTAAAAACGAAATTAATTGCTATGAATCTTCTTCGATTCCAGACGACATAAAAGCCGTATTAAGGAGAGATGAAAATGAAATTCACCATGTAAAAGATATTTACATGGCTGGATCACTCAAAATTGATCCTCCTTCTGAACATAAGGAAACAAATCAACCTGTTACGGGTGGAAAACCCCATGTGAATAAAATTGACGTGGGTGACCATGTAAAGAATATTGACATGGCTTACTGTAGTAGTAGTGGTAGTAATTATAGTAATAATATAAATACTACTACACAGAAACTTCGACTTCCCAAATGTTTCGCATGGACAGATAAGACCATCAGCTTCGCATTGGATTTAGCCAAGAAGCTCCCTCCTGAACAACAACAGTATGCCCTCAATTATGTTGAGGATGCATATCTGGCAGGTCAACAGGGTATATCAAAAGAAATCAAAAACCCTATTGGATACCTACGAATATTGGTTGACGATATTCTTAACGGGACTCTTGGACCCAGCAGTTATGGATTCCGCGAACCTAAAGGAGATGATAGCAGCGGCTCAGTAAAGACAAATAATCGTGAAGCTGAACTTAAAGCTGAAATCAAACACTTGGATAAAATGATTAGCCTTACTGATGAACCTAGCACAAAGCAAGCTTTGACCGATCAGAGGATAAGGTTGGAAAAAGCTTGTCATCAATGATGTAGTGCTGAGAGTCTCAGCACTACAATCAGAAACCAACTGCTGAGACTCTCAGCAGTTGGTTGGGCTTGGAAGAGTAGGTGCGCCGACAGTTGATTAAATAATTTAGGAATATATTTTGGATATCGCAGAAGACAACCAGCAGTGCGAAAACAAAGAATGGAGATTATTGCTTTCGTTAAAAGATTTAGGTCTATCTCTCAATGACTGCGTGACAATAATTTGCCGTGTAAAAAAAGTAAAGTTTAAAGCTATTACAGACGCTTCCGGATACAGCCGTAATGCATTGTACCACTCTTTGAGAGAGCGCAGGATTCCCAAGAAAGCTCTCTATGATTCTGTTGTTAAACACTTGAATGTTGACCCATGGGCTGCATTTGAAATAAAGCAAATTTCAGAGATTGGGAGTAAGCCTACCAATAGCCACGAATCTGGAGAGATAAAAAAAACCGGTAGTGCCAACTATGGGTCAACACATGCACAACATAACTGATCTTTTAATCACTGAACCAGATTACAGCCATCTTGGATTACCAGATGATTTTAAAGCCACAGTGGTGCTAAGCAAATCTGAACAGGGAGCGGTATTTGCGGCTTATGATCGCGGAGTAGGCACATTGTCTGGTGAACGGTTAGATGACCTGAACCGCGTACTATCGAAGTTGAAAGATGAAATTTGGCCTTGAGCCGAAACAATTGGAGAATATAGATATGCAACAAGTAACAGGAATTAAAACGGATTTGAATGTACCTGAGTGCTTGGCGATTACAGCTAAGACTCAGCAGTATGCGATTGATGTTGTTTTGAAATTACCTATTGAGCAGCAACAGGAAGTACTGGATTTTGTAGAGCGATGTCGCGATGAAGGTATTCGAGGTGAAAGAGATAAAATTCAAAATCCAATTGCATTTCTAGTTGACTGCTGTAACGCAGCCTCTTAGTGATTCGTAGTTGCTGGATAAGGAATTTTGTTTCTGATGAAGAGTAAATCAAGTTCTGTCACTTCGGAGTTGATTAAAGATTTTTCAACATCACCAGCAACACATGAAATAACCGTGCTTAGAAGTAAGAGATCATGCTGAAGTTCAGTCATGCTTTTATTAGCGACGTCCTCTTTTTGATGAATATGCGGAAATAAAGATGCGGCTATTTCAAAAAGTTTTAAAGCGTTATCAGAGATGAGAGCGTTTTTATCAGACATAGTGGTCTTCCTGTAGTTGAGTTAAATGGACATAGTGAATTGTGGTGTGGGGGTCTTCGTAAACTTACCCACGCTGCAATTGTAACATAGCTCAGGAAGGTCACTATTTTACAAACTGAAAGTGCTGGTACTACCAGCACATACAAAATAGCAGGACTCTTGCTGAAAATATGAGAGTAATGATTATGGAACTGGCGCGAGTTGCGCCAAAAAGTAGTGAACGTCAATTTAGAGGAGCAGTAAAAATGACGACTGTAAATGAAATGCAGTATGTAGCTTTAGCCATGATTGGTATAAGCCTCGTGGCCGCTAGTATAGGACTTGGGTTTTTCCTGGGTCAACGGTCGGAATCAAAGAATAGGGGTGTAATGTCGGAGCAAGATCAGGAACAGGATGTTGAAAGAAATGATATCGGCGTTGCGTTTTTGGGATGGTTAAAAGCAGGGTTATTAATTGATAGGTTTGAAACTAATCATCCTGGATCAAGAATATTTTTTATTAAGGAAGGCGTTCTTATTTTATCGCCTTATATTTTTGATGATTTTATTAAATCAAATGATCGTTACCAGGAGGAAACCTCTAAACACGTTCAAAGGCGTTTAATAAAATATCTTGAAAACAAGCAGTCGATGGTTAGAACTTTAGTAGGTCTAGCCACCCATACTTATGAATTTAAAGCCGGAAACACTTCAAGTTTATTAAACGGGTATCTGATACCAAAACACCTGATCTTTAATGAAGGCTCACATAATTATGACGTGTCGCCATATATGAAAAACATCAGTGGGTTTCATATTAAGACGAAAGCACTAGCAAGAACGCAGCAAAAAGAAGTAAGGAGGTTAAAGGCGGTTTAACGAATTTTGAAAACAGATTCATGGCTATGCTGAAATTACCCAGCCTTTGACTGGGGTTACTATCTCATGAATATCTGTCAATCGAATAACCGATATCGTATTGGAGCATTTATTTGGTTTCGTACACTGCAAACTGAAATAAACAGTTTGAATAAGGAAACAGTAATGAAGAAAGCCAGAATTGAGTTAATGAGCCTGGATACATTTGTTGAAAAAGAATCTTCTACTCGAATATTGGAATTAGAAGATGGCGCTACCGAAGATGATTTGCTAGGACAAATTAGTGATCTTGAGAGTAAAACAGAGCAGGTCTGTTATGACTGGGTATGGTGCAATCAAAGCCAGTCAGTTAAGAGCACTGGAACAATATAATTAAATAAACCTAAACACTGGAACAATTATGAATAGCGAAGCCAAACAATTAACTGACGCAGATATCGATGATTTTGACAATTCAGAGTTGGGAGCAGATTTTGACGATGTTGATTCCAATTCCAGCCTCCCTTCGCACGAAGATAACGCCGATCCGATCAATGACCCAAAGTTAGTTTCGACTAAACCAGGTCGTGTCAAAACTCAAGGTAAATTCGTTGTACATACCCAATTAGCTCATCGACTCTTTTATGGACGCAGGAAAGGAGTAGAGATCGTTAAGGAGAATGGGAAGGAATTTAAAAAACAGATCAAGGCCATTATCGGTGTGGTTCGCTTTGGAACAAACATCAATGCAATTTATGACATGGCGGCTGTTGACGATCCGTATGCTGATGCAAAATTAATAGAGATTGAAGATGCACTGTATGAGGTTCGAGAGCTGTTAACAAACAATATCGAAGCACTGCGGCAACTTCTTGGTGAGATGAGTGAAATGCAGATTACCCCTGCGTTCTCGATTAAGCCTATTACATTACCCCTGGAATTCAGAACACCTTTCTTTGGTTATGAGGCTACTCGTGTTGTTAAGTATTTTGACCGTTTAGTATTGCTTGCACTGACTACAAAACAAACAGGCGATATCCTGGATTCAGACTGGAACCGGATTGTGAATAAAACAGGTAGTAAGATAAGAGCGGTATTTTTGATGTCGGCACAGTACCGCGTTACCGGCGTAACTCGTGATGACATGGCGGCAAAGAACGAAAGAGCCCGAGCGGCGATTGAGAAATATGGAGAACTGCCGCAAAGCATATTGGAAGGAAGGAAGCGAGCCAAACACGCGCCTAATATTCGGAAAGATAAATAATGTTGAGAGCTGGTGCAGATAGAGAATGTCGATAATGATGGTTAATAGTGTGGTCGATAATCATGAGATACAGACCTCTCCCTTTAAAGGGCCTTTTAAGGGTAAGGGGGCGAACAGGAAAGCGGTTCATATTTTACAGGATGATTTAAAGCAAATAGTTTTGGACATGGAGTCGGTGATTGAAGAATACAATCTGGCGATGCCACGAGGTAAAGCCCGTTATAACAGACCACCACATTTATGTGTTTTCAGGCCAAGAGGGATTCCACATCTTTGGTGGCGTGAAGCAAACAAGGGAAGCAAATATGTTCATTTGTTTGATAGTGCCAGGGGAGTTGAAATCTTAAGTCAGTATCTGCCGGTTACCGTGGAAATGTTTCGGGAGTTTGACCGTAAGCGATTGCATTATAATTTGAAGGCAACATTGGTGGGTCACGCCATCGAGCATTATGGAAAGTACCTGGAAGGAAATCAGTTACTGGATGATCTGGAATTTGATGCTGATAATGAAAGCCTAAGTAAATAACAATAGATCCAATAACTGATTTCATATTCGTTTCTGATAGTCACTGGTTCAAACTCTACTCTCTAATTAATCCACGGAGATTATTGTGACAGACATTCAAGGGCCAGCCCGTATAGGCAAACCTCCGGTTTTAAAACATGTTGGCGAAGACAAGAAGCCAGTGTGTGAATTAACCATTATTTTTCTCAATTACCGAAAAAGCAAAAGCGACGAAGAAAACCCAATAGATCGAGGTTTCTGGGCCAGGGTCAGCGTCTGGGGAAAATTCGCCGAACCGGTAAGTAAGATGTACTCGGTGGGCGACAAAATTTTCATTGCTGATGGAAATATGGAGCAAGAATCTTTCATGCCGAAAGATGCTGACGAAGCTGATGGTGAGGTCAAAATGTTGAAAGTTGATTGTAATCTGGTCTTTCCCTGGGTGCCCGATCTGGAGTCTTTGAGGTTCAATGAACGCAAAGGCAAGCAGAAAGCAGCTGGCACAACAGATTAATTAAACGATCTTCCTTCTCCTGAAAGGTTTCGAGGTAAAACTTGCAAAACCTTATTGCTGGTTTGTTCCTCTAAGTTCAAACCAGCCTTTTTAATACGAAGGCGATTGACGCGATGACTGTAATGACTAAAAAAGTATTGATTGACAATATTGCTACCTCTACGGGTATCACGATCGCTACCTGTACCCGAGTAGTTGAGCAAATGGCGGTGCTGATATCGGAAGAACTTTCTGTTAGTGATCAATGCACGATACCTGGTGTCGGTAAATTAGTTGTGAAGACTCGAAGTGCGCGTCAGGGTAGAAATCCTAAAACGGGTGAAACTATTGCACTATCAGAAAGGCGAGTGCTGTCGCTACGTCCAGGGAAGCACATTAAAGGAATTTTAAATCCAAATTAATCAAATCAGGGAAATACAATGT
>CALCSG010000545.1 GCA_937894085.1 uncultured Gammaproteobacteria bacterium
CATGAAGCTTACCATTCACATCATGTATGTCATCCATGCTAATTGAGCCATAAAAAGAGGCAATAAACCCTTCATCAATGTAGTCAACGTTACATTTCATTAATTTATCCCCTTTGGTTTTTTTCTCAGCAATTGTATGCATTTACTAATGATTAGAAAACTCTATTGAGATAACTTGATTTCGTCCATTATTCTTGGCCTGATATAATGCTTTATCAGCTGACTCTACAAGTGATAGTACCTGTTTATCAGAATCAGGAATCGTTGTGCAAACACCAAGACTGATAGTTACGTACGAATTAACATTCAATTTTTTATGAGGGATTTGTTGTTCTAATATTTTTTTACTGCATTCTTCGGCTAAGTAATTTGCATGAATCGCATCAGTTTCAGGAAGCAAAAGAACAAATTCTTCTCCGCCATAACGAGCAACCAAATCTGAGGGCCTCTTAATTACATTGGATAGGGTTTGGGTAATATTTTTCAGGCATTCATCACCTGCTACATGACCGTAAATATCGTTGTAAGTCTTGAATAAATCGATGTCGACAAGAATTAATGAAAGTGGTTGTTTTTTGCGAAGAGAACGTGCCCATTCGTGCTTAAGGCGTTGATCAAACATCCTCCTGTTAGCAATACCAGTTAACCCATCCTGCATGGAAAGTATTTCAAGTTCTTTGTTAAGATTATCATGCCTTTCTTCAGCTTTTTTTAGTTTGCTAATATCCTGAATGGAACCGCCCATTCGAATGGGCTTTCCAGATTCATCTCTGATTGCTGTGCCTCTATCTCTGAACCATTTGTATTCATTTGATTTTGTCCTAAGCCGTTGTTCACAATCGTAAGCTACATTATGTTCAAGATGTTGCTTGAGGATATTCAGTACTTTTTCTTTATCATCAGGATGAATTCTTGACTCCCAAGAGAAATAGTTCTCAGGAATTTCGTCATTGTCATCATATCCCAACAATATCTTCCACTGTGGTGCATGCCATTCATGATTGTTTTCAAGATCCCATAGCCACAATCCATCATTAGTACCAGCAATTGCAATTTCTAGCTTTTCACTTTTATCTTTTAGTTCTTTTTGTGTGTCAATCAAAGAGGTGATATCGCGCCAGATAGCTCGACTGTTTAAAATATTCCCTTGTTCATCTCGTGAGGCTGTCATATTTAAAGACACGTCAATAATGTCACCATTTTTTTTCTTAATTTGTAATTGTTCATTACTCACTATGCCCTTATCCATAAACATAGGAATTATATTGTTTTTAACATATTTGGCACTTTCCTCGGTATATAAATTAAAAATGGTCTGACCAATTATTTCTTCTTTTCTAAATCCAAGAATATTTATTAACGTTTGGTTACATTGAATGACATTGGTAGATTTAGGATTCACATTGATATACATGTCAGGAGCATGCTCAAACAAATCGAGGTATTTGTCCTGACTTTGTTGCATAGCGAGTTCTAACTGTTTGCGTTCAGTTATATCAATAATGCTTACAGGTACATTACGAGCGCTATCTCTCGATTTTGGTATTGGTAAGGAAATGAGACAGGCTATGTCACTTCCATCGAAGGTTTTATATCTTGCCTCGGAACGAAAAATAGGCTGCTGATCCCAGATTGCGCATAGCTGATCCTTAAAGATATCCATAGCATCAGAGCTAAAGGTTTTATCGACCTGATAAATAAAATCCTTTTCAGAATTGGCGCCGAAGAGTTTCAAAGTGGCCTGATTGACTCCCGTTACTTTGATCATTGCGGCCATATCCCAGGCTACCTGTTCATTGTCATCCAGATATAAACGAAGGTCTTCTAGCCCGGAATCTTGAAGATTATCCAATGTTTTCAGAACCTCAGAAAAATCTTCGTTCCATATTGATACTTCAGAGTTATCGAATAGCTGTTTGAAACGCCTTTCACTGAGTTTAAGAACATTTCCCTGTTCTCTAATTTCTTCAATAAATTTAACGACTTGAAGAGAGGACTCGTTGATCGAGTCGACAACAATATCAATTTCATCTCGACTATCTGTGCTGAGTTTATCACGCGACAAAGAGAGTGGAGCAAAGGGTCCTTCGATTTTAATAGAACGGATATAATCAGTAATCTGTGCCAAAGGTTTGGTTACCAGATTTCTAAATATTAAAATCATGAGCAAAACGACTATCGCTGTTTTAATTGCATTACTGCCCAGAATAACAATCACTTTATTCAGAATACGCTTATAGGCTGCACCCAAATCGGCCTCCACTCGCAAAGTGCCTATCTGAATAGTCTCACCACGGTAATCATGTGTTATTGGAATTAATTGAGTTATTGTGTCGAGAGCTTTACTTTCTCCAATTGCAACCACTACATTTCCGTCTTCTCTGGCTTCGATATATGTTATGTCAGCAAAATTGGATAATCCTTCAAGAATAATTTTAAGCTTGTCAAAATCAGAGGCCCACATGACTTCTGAAACACTCTTTAAGTAAATTTTTTGAACTTGTTCAAATCGATTGTGAATTCCAGATAAATCCGATTGATACTCAATATTCAACTGGAAAAATGTCAATATGAGTGTAATCACCGAGCTACTGACGACTATGTATAAAATTAGTCGCTTAGAAACAGATCCGAACTTTTCTGATGTCTCAATCGATCCCATGATTAATTGTTTTATTAGATAATGTCTATGGCGTTAGATAAGCTTTTAGAGCCTGATCTTGTAGTCGATCATGAGTGCCATCTCTCTTGCTTGAACGGATTGCTTTAACTAATTTCTGAATCAGTTTTTTGTGCTTGATATTCAGATACAAATACATCGGTTTATGAACGAGCGGGGACTCTAGTATTTTAGCACCTACGACTGGGTTGTTTTTTAGAGCGCTCAACGCTCGTATTTTCTCATAAATCACAATTTCTGCCCGGTCGAGCCTTAGCAGTTGGAATAGCTGGTCAACGTTACTAACCTTTGTAACTTTCATATTTCTCGTGTTATTTTCAACAATCTTCCATCCCGTTATCAGTCCTATGTTATAGGGGACTAAGCTCTCCCATCCGTTTATATCAATTTTTGGATTTTTACTAATGGCCACGAATTCAAAATCCATAAAACTCTCCGGCACCTCAACTAGATTGGGGTAAGAAGCGCTTAGCCCGGAAACTCTTAAGAATGTTCCGTCGTCAATTCCTTCGTTGGCATTCTTTAGTGCCCGCTCTGCTGGTAAATGCTCAATTTTCAGATCAATATCTGTTCTTCTAAAGACTTCATGTAGTTGCAAATCAGTAATGCCAGTACCCTCTATATTGGAAAGGGGGGGGAGAAATGGTCGTATTTAGAACAAGAGAATCTTTTGCATATGTCGGCGACATGCAATTTAAAGAAAACACTGTTACACCCAAAATCAATAACACGCGTTGGTAGCTATGAGAAATCATCGGAGCACTCTATGTATTGATGGTTAATTATACGCTAAAGTTAATATGCGCTATCCTGGTTCAGTATAGTACATATTATTTGTTTTACCCCGTACCCTATGAAAAACTCAGCAGCTACTCTCAGCACTGACCGCCATTTAAATATACTCATGGGAACGACCGCTTTTATCAACACTGCGGGTATAGAAGCTATAACCCACATTTGACTATATATGGCATTTTGTGTGAGATCGCTGGAGTCGACTGCTACGACTCCTATCGTTGAAAACAGCCTTTTGGAATTACTTGAATGTAACTCTCTTAATGGCTTCTTTGTCCATCTTTAAGACTGAGTTTAAATTTTGCTATTTTTAGATTTTACTTATAGATCGAAGGTTCTATTTCCTACTATGTCTGGTATGGAGAAACCAGAAAATTCTGAATTGAGGTTTTCTGATTTAAGTATTTTATTCAGGGATATGATGACCTTCTCCAGTGTAGCGAAACTGGTTTATAGATGTTAAGGGCTGTCTTTGAGGTTAAATGAGCTTCTCTTCTACAGTAGCCTTTGATAGTTTTTTTAAAAGTTTCGTTATTTTTTCTCCCTTCAATGGTTTGCTCAGATAAAAACCCTGACCATATGTGCAATTTATATCGCTAAGCAATTGTAGCTGCTCCAGGGTTTCAATACCTTCAGCAATAACTTCAAGATTCATTGCATTCGTCATGGCAATGATGGCTTTGGATATTTCCACATCCTCAGTGTCATCGGGCAAATTTTTAACAAAAGACTGATCTATCTTAAGTTTTGTCACTGGCAATTTTTTCAGGGTAGCCATGGATGAATAACCGGTGCCAAAATCATCGATAGATATATGGATTCCTGAATCCATTAAAGCATGGAGCGCATCAATAGCGTGATCCGTGGATGTCATTAGAAATGTTTCTGTTACTTCTATTTCCAGATGATCGGCGGGCATACCTGTTTTATTAAGTACTTCATTAAAAGATTCCAGAAAATCATCCTGTTGAAGTTGCTGGCCTGAAATGTTAATCGCAATACGATTAAAGTTATAACCCAGGTCATACCATGCTTTTCCTTGCTCGCAAACTTTCTGTACAACCCAGTCTCCGATGGTACGAATCTGTCCGCTTTGTTCTGCGATGGGTATAAAGCGAGACGGAGGGATCATTCCCAAATCCGGATGCTTCCAGCGTAGAAGTGCTTCCATACCCACAATCGCTTTATCTCTTAACCGGTACTGAGGTTGGTAAACCAGGGAAAATTCTTCTTTAATTAATGCATTTCTCAAGGCGTTTTCGACAATGACATGTTCTAAAGCAGCCGAGGTCATCTCCTCGTGATAAAAATGGTAGGTATTTCTTCCTTCTTCTTTAGAACGATACATGGCTGCATCAGCATTACGTAGCAAATGACTGGCCTCTTTACCGTCATCAGGATAAAGGCTAATCCCTAAACTACAGGTCATTCTTAATTCTATATCCATCACATCAAAAGGTTTTTCAAATGCCTTCATAATTTTATTGACAGTAATTGCTGCATCGTTAAGTGACGATACATCTTCAAGAAGAGCAACAAACTCATCGCCGCTAATTCTCGCTAAAGTATCTTCTCTACGAATACTATGTTTGAGTCTATTGCTCACCTGTATTAACAACTCATCTCCATGCTGATGACTCAGGCTGTCATTGACGTTCTTAAACCTATCTAAATCTATAAAGATCACAGCTAAGGAAGTGCGATGTCTTGCAGCAGTTTTTATACTTAGCTTAAGGCTTTCGTTGAATAACAGGCGATTGGGTAGATTTGTGAGTGAATCATGGTGGGCAAGATAGTCCAGACGATCTTGTGACTGTTTGATTGAAGTGATATCGGAGAATACTGCCACATAACCCTGAATCTCATAGCGGTCATTCTGGATCGAGCTGATCGTTAGTAATTCCGGGTATACCTTACCATCTTTTCTTCGATTCCAGATTTCCCCATTCCAGTGACCTGTCTGGAGTATCGATTCCCACATGGTTTGATAAAAAGATTCATCATGACGACCTGATTTCAATATTTTGGGGTTTTGACCAATGACTTCATGCTTGTCATAACCGGTAATCTCGCTGAAGGCCTCATTGACATCGAGAATAGTGCCATTGATATCGGTAATGGAAATTCCTTCATTCGTACTCTGGAATACGGTGGCAGCTCTTTTTAACTGGGTATTAGATCGAGCCAATGCTTCTTCGGATAACTTGAGCCGGGTAATATCGACAAATGAAATGATGATTTCTATCAATGAACCCTGTGTATCAACGATGGATGTGCCATTGACCAATAACCAGCTTATATGGTTTTTTTGTGGCGACTTAACGCCAAACACTCTATCTTTAAGTTGATCTTTATTTTTGAGTATCAGGTTGACCGGATAATGCTCTGGAGTCAGCAACTCACCGTCCTGGTCAAGGAATTGCCATTGTGGGTCAACTGCAGTTTTTCCAATAATCTTATCATGCTGAAGCCCCAGAATTTGATCTGCTTTAAGATTGCTTAAGGCAATTGATGTATCCGGATTGTGCACTACAATACCAGAATCCATACTGTCAAACAGTCCGCTTAAGCGATTGCTCAGATTTTGCAGCTCCTGAGTGCGTCTTTTAATGCGATCTTCCTGCTGTAAATTTATACTTTCCAGTTCTTGCGTCAGGCTGAGGTTCTGTCGATTTTTAACTGCCAATAGAATGAGCAGGATACCCTGAATGATGATCACTACAATGGCAGCAATAAATTCGTAAAAGTATTCTTCCAGTAAACTTTGTGGTTTGTTAATCACTTCAGCGTCAGCAGGCAGAGAGTTGATGTCGATATTATTTTTGATCAGGTAATTAGCATCAAATAGCAGCGTGCTTTTGGCTAATACGATACGGGGTGGTGTATAAGGCCCGTGCTCCAATGACATTAGAGCTTCCTTCATCATCTGGATACCGACATCCTCACCTTTGGCCACATATCCACCGGTAGCACCGGAGCCTATCATGGTTTCGTGAAAAGCAAAGATAGGAAAAGTGGCAACTTCAGCGACTTGTTTTAGGGCATTCTCAGGAACCATACGTTTGCTGTTTCCATCGCTAAATATCAGGTTGAAGAAGCCCACTGAGTCGCTGGGA
>CALCSG010000546.1 GCA_937894085.1 uncultured Gammaproteobacteria bacterium
AGTATCTAAAATATAATCTATGCATAAATTATCAATCGCACGAACTACTCCCATGAGTTCATCAAAGATATCGAGGAGTTCATCACCCTCTACGACTCCAGTCTGAGAATGGGCATACCCGAGGTCTCCAATAATGGTGGTTAACTTGACGTCAATTAATAGATCATTCACCCCAATCTCAAACAACTCGACATCATGGCTATACATTCCCGCATCATGCGAAGCAGGAAGCGAGAGAGTTTTTAGAGTGTTGTTACGAAAACGATATGCATTATCTTCCATCCAGCTCGAATTATCGGCATTTACTATCGCGCCAAAAAAGAAGAGGAGAGTTCCGAACACAGCACTTAACCATGTTAGCAAGTGCTTTTCCTTTGTAAAAATTGTCATATTACACCTCCATAAATATGAAAATACTTATGACAATTATTATATTAATCCTTTATTTCAGGAGTTAGCTGATAATTATCAATAAAATGTTTTTTACTGATTACTCTTCAACACCCTAGTGCGGCTAGGGTGGCCTGTTTTCAACGGTTTATGAGTTCCCTTTCAGGCATTACTTATAATCAACAGCTTAAGTCAGTGCTATTCAGGTTTGAACCCACTGGATGTTAAATTTCCATTTGTTTAAAAGCAGACTGCTTGTGTGGTAATTTGACGATCACTTGTTTATGCTACTATATCTCGAATAATAAACACTTATGTATCAGGATTGAGGAGGTTAGGACATGTTGATTTTAATGAGTAGAAGGCACAGGTTACTTGCCATTTTCAGTTTGCTGGTGGCTGGTTTACTCATTTCCGGCTGCGCCAGTCAGGTTCCTGTTGCAA
The DNA here is from genome assembly GCA_937894085.1 of uncultured Gammaproteobacteria bacterium. Classification (GTDB taxonomy): domain Bacteria; phylum Pseudomonadota; class Gammaproteobacteria; genus JACNJF01. The sequence goes on from CALCSG010000546.1 coordinate 835, forward strand.
ACATAACTAACGAGAATGTACAGACGGTTTGGCCAGCCCCCCCCGAACAACCTCGTATCCGTTATCTGGGAAGTCTTAAAACCAACAATGATATTTCTAAAAATAAAAAGCCAAATTTACGTGACAAACTGTTGGGTAAAGAGCAGGAAAACCAGTTGCTGTTGAAAAAGCCATACGGGGTTCACAGCGATTCAAATGGCAGGGTATTTGTTGCTGATTCCGCTAACCCGGGTCTGATTGTATTTGATCTGAAACAACAAAGCGTGTCCTATTGGGGGGAAACCGGGTTGGGGAGATTAAGTAAGCCCGTTGCCGTGACCTCAGACGCTCAGGGTAATGTCTATGTCAGTGATGTACTGGAAAAGCGGGTCGTGGTTTTCGATACAAACGGAAATTACCGTGATGCTTACGGAGGGAAGAAAATACTGGAATCGCCTGCGGGACTGGTATTCGATGATTTCAGTCAGCGTCTTTACGTGGTAGACGTCAAGAAGCACCAGGTTTTAGTATTCGATAAGCAGGGTAAGGTTCAATTCACTATCGGCGAACGTGGTCAAGATACTGGAAAATTCAATTTCCCGACTAATCTTGCGATGGATGGATCCGGCCAGTTATATGTGGCTGATACCATGAACTTTCGTGTACAGGTTTTTAACATGGATGGAATCTTCGTCAATAGTTTTGGCAAAAATGGTAATGGTCCGGGGGATTTTAGTCGTCTGAAGGGGATTGGTGTAGATACAGAAGGGCACATTTATGCGGTGGATGCCGCATTCAATAATTTCCAGGTGTTGAATCAGCAAGGTCAGTTAATGATTGCAGTAGGGCGTAGTGGCATAGACCCCGGGGGCTTCTATCTGCCAGCAGGTATCCATGTCGATAAAAAAAACCATATCTTTGTAGCTGATCAATTTAATCAGAGAATTCAAATGTTCGAATACCTGGCAGAGTAAAATAAACCCTGACGACAATCTCAAGTTCCATCGATAATCCGCGGTTTTATCTTTATAAAATAAGCGGCTCTTATGTTCAATTATTTAGCAAGGATCAAACTCATTGAGAATATATGGTTTATTTATTGACCTAAATCAATAAAAACTGGTTTAGCATTATAAACCATTAAGTTAACATGGATTAATTGTTGACGTTGGTCTACCAGTTAATTACTCTAAAATGGTCATTTTTGTTAATTTTTCGCCATTTTGACAAAAAAACTGTAAACATATAACGATAATTTAGCAGTTTTTGAACACCCCGGCATATACAGAGTTAAGGAATATCCAAATACGAATATTTCTTATTCATTTTTTCAAAGGGGATATCCAATGTTTTATAAAATTTATCAATCTACCATACTGATGGCCATTTTAGCTATAGCTGGTAATGCTTCAGCAGAAATTCTTGGGTCACCACATGATTTGCAAGGCACTAACAACAGCGATGGAGGCCAAACCTGCATTTACTGCCATACACCACATAACGCTTCGGCTTTTGCGCCATTGTGGAGTCGTCAGACGCCGGCCGGACCTTATACAATGTATGCCAGTCCGACTTTGGACATGACCATCGCTGGTTCACCGCAGGACACATCACTTGCCTGCCTGAGTTGTCATGATGGCACACTGGCTCTGGATGCTGTAGTCGGCCTGACTTCAGGTGGTGGGTTCATTACGGGTGGTAATAATTTAGGAACTGATTTATCCAATGATCACCCGATCTCTGTTACTTATGATAGTACTGCTGATACCGCTTTTAACGCAGCAGCTGCGGGAAAAGTGGGTGGTCTGCAGTTATTCGGCACCGGAGCAAACCAGGTTGAATGCGCTACTTGTCATTCAGTACATGATGAAGGTCCGGCGAATGTAAGTGCCTTGCTCTGGATTGACAATGCTGGCAGTGCGTTGTGTACAGCCTGTCACATTAAGTAAATCTGGTTGATTATTTGCTCGTGTCATACTGGTCACAACAGACAGAAAAGGGAATCATGGTGATGAAAATCGCCTTGATACCCTTCGTTATGTTGACTGTTTTTGCCTGTAGTACAGAAACCCGCCAACTGTTTTTCGATATTCAACCACCGACCGCAGAGAAACTGACAAAAAAATCTCCAAAACAAAAAGACTCGACAGTGTCGCGAGCACAGGGCGAAGGCTTTGCCATGAGTTCGAGTATGTTCATGCTCCCCTCCGTTATCAACGAAAATGCGCCTCCACCGGCCATTGAAGAGGTGATGGACTGGGAAAAAGCAGAGGAGATGTTGCCAAAAGATGAAGAAGATAATGTTGACTGGTCAGCAGCTCTCAGGCAGGGATTAATTAGACCTCGCACCGGCTCAGACCCCAGAACATTATGGATGACCAGCTTTCAATGGGATTTTGTCATTCGTGCCACTGAAGAGGAAGATGAGGACGAGGACGAGGACGATGAAGATGAAGATGAAGATGATGAAGAAGGTGGTAATGAAGATGATGCTTACTTTCCACATTCAGCCCATACCCAATGGTTGAGCTGTAAGAATTGTCATATGACAATTTATCCCTACAGAAGAAATCCTGCAACTATGAAAGAGATGAAAAAAGGCAAATCCTGTGGTGTATGCCATGGTAAAGATAAGGTTGCTTTCTCATTAAAGGCATGTGATCGATGTCATTTGAATAGTGAATAATCTCATGGATAAACTGATGCTAAGGAATATCAGATGAGAATAGTGAACCATGCCAAAGCAACTCTTGTCGGTTGCATGCTGACTTTAACTTGTAATCCAGTCCTTAGCCTGGCACCTGGAGATGTTCAATATACTCGTGAGGGGGGAGACCCTGAAAAACTGGAGTCTTTTCCGCCTTCCATTTTTCCGCATTGGATACACCGGATTCGTTATCGTTGTGATGCATGCCATGACAGCCTGTTCGAGATGAAATCAGGCGGTACAACTGTTACTCATGATCTGATGAAACAGGACAAGGTGTGCAGTACCTGCCATAACGGCAAGGTTGCTTTTGATGCAGGGTTCGATAACTGCCACCGGTGTCACATTACCACGGAAAAGTGAACGGTATGAACCGCTCCTTTATCTTCCCCGCAATATTTTGTCGCAGTGTGTTACTCAAAACTATTAGTGCCGGCATGGTTTTCGGTGTATTTGAAGTTAACGCAAGCTGGCTGGAGAACCTGACATTATACCCGACTAAAGTGGATGCTGTCATCAGCTATGAGCGTACCGACAACGACAGTAGTGGGGATAAAAACCATAGCTCACGTGAGACTCAATCAGAAGCCGGAGCTAGAATTAGTCAGCAAGGTCATGTACTGGACCCCGGTATTGCATGGTTTTTGCTCAATTTCGAACCCACCTATACCCGTGATGAATTTGATTCTGATACTTTAACCGAGGACAGTAGTGGAGATATTTTGAATTATCTTTTCCAGCTTGGTTTGTTACGTGATACACCTGACCCGTTCAGTTATGATCTGACGGCCCAACGTATTTCAAATAACACTTCCGGCTCTCTGGGCAGTCTGTATGATAATGTAATAGACAGTAAACAGGTAGCGGTAAACTGGAAGACTAAAGCTTTCCCCATGAGTTTTATTTACAAAGAAGAAATTCTTGAGCAGGATTTTCGTACCATAGACAGTAACCTGGTTTCAAAACGCGATGAAGTTTTGCAAACCTGGTCCATCACTGGCAGGAGCAGCAAGTTGAACCTTCGGCTGCAACATAAAACGTTGGATGACCGCATCACCACTCGAAATAATGACCATCAACTCGATCAGGCTATACTGAATCATCAATTGCCCTGGGGACGGGATAGTGAACTGCGCTCACGGTTTGATTTTTATGATCGTACTGGATTTAATGCCAATGAACGACTGACTGTTGAAGAAATTGCACGTATCAGGCACACCGATAACCTGTTCAGTCGATCTTCTCTTCGCTTTAACTCTGTCACCCAAAGTATCAAAACCGAGGAAAAATTTGCCAAATTTGAACTGAATCACCAGCTTTACTCAAATCTGACCTCCACTGCCAGCATGAATGTTAAATCGAGGGAGTCAGAAAACCTGGATGAACAGAGTAAGTATATTGATCTGGACAGTCGTTACCAAAAGCAGAACTTTTATGGAGCTCTGGTAAACGCAGGTCTGGGGGTTGGATACAAAGAGACAGATCGAGAATCCAGTGTGGGATTGATAAGTATAGCGGATGAAAGCCATGTAACGACTTTAAGCGGGACTTTTACCCTGAATAATCGTTTCATTCTTTCCGCAAGCATTATTGTAATCAGTGATGATGGTACGCTTGTATATGTTGAAGGCATTGACTATGAAGTGAATAGCCTGAGCGGAGATCTGACAGAAATACTCACTATTCCCGGTAGTCGAATTAATGAGGGTGATACTCTCCTGGTCAGTTACCAGGCTTCCGCTTTACCATCTCAGGAGTTTTCAACAACACAGACTCGTTACAATTTGGGATTTGATCTGGGCTGGTTTCAGTTTTCACACATGGATCGCAGATCAGATGACACATTAAAATCAGGCGCTGATGAAAGTTTTCTCAATGATTCGCGTAATACAGTGACTAACCTGTTGTTTCGCTGGAAAGTTAAGGGTAATGACTTTCGTGTTGGAGCTGAACGGCGATATATTTTAGCGGGTGGTTTCGATTCCACAATTTACACTTATCAGCAATCACTCTCCTGGTTATATTCCAGCAAAACCCAGTTGAATTTAACTGCTACAGAAGCCTTCACAGAGCAGGAGTTACGAGATACAGATTTGTATAGTCTTGATCTTTCACTAGATTTGAAACCATATCCAGGGATGACTGTTCGACCCACTCTGGGCTACTGGAAACGGCAGGATAAAGATGGGTTAACGGCAGTTAAAAGAGATGATGAATTCATCTCTGCAGGTTTCAGATTGCATTGGAAATATCGCAAGGTCGATATGAATTTCAGCTATTTCCATAACCAGCGTGATATCAATATAGAACCGGATAGTAAAGTCAGGAGCGAAGAAGACCGCGTAATGTTCAAACTAACCCGGAGGTTCTTATGAGACTTTTATGGGGTTTGATACTATTGATATTACTCAGTGCCTGCTCGGCTACAGGCACAGACAGGTTTTCCGCTTTTGCGGAAATAGCACCCATGGTATGGCCCGCGGCTCCCGAACGTGCAAGAATTGAATTTGTTAAACTATTTAATGGAGCTGATGATCTTGGTTTTGAAAAATCATTTTTCAGTAAGTTGAAAGATTGGTTTGCGGGTGCCGAAGACAGACGGATGACGCGTCCGTATTCAATTGCCGTTAATGATGAAAATATGGTTATCGCTGATCCTCAGGCTGCTGCTGTACACTGGTTTGACCTGAAACGGGAAAGTTATCGTAAATTAGATCGATCTGGCCAGAAGTACTTTGCAGCACCTATTGCTGTGGCGCTTGGCAGTGATAGACTTTTTATCGCCGACTCGACGTTAAACAAGGTATTTATTCTGGATCAAAATCTTGAATTGATAAATGTTCTGGATGATATTCAGCGCCCTACAGGATTGGCGTTTGATCCGGAACGTCAGCAACTTTATGTCACGGATACGCTGGCTCACCATATAAGGGTGTATGATCAAAATGGTCAATTCCAGTTTCGTATTGGTAAACGTGGTGAAAGTGATGCTGAATTTAATTATCCCAGTCATCTGGCCTTTAAGGAGAATCGCCTGTTCGTTAATGATACGATGAATTTCCGTATTCAGATATTTTCAGCCCATGGACGTCATCTGAAAAGCTTCGGAAAACATGGTGATGCAATCGGTGCTTTTGGACAATCTAAAGGGGTGGCTGTTGACGCTGATGGTCATGTCTATGTGGCAGATGCGCTAGCCAGTCGTGTTCAGGTGTTCGATCAGCAGGGTGTTTTCCTGTTGGATTTTGGAGCATTTGGAAATAGGCCGGGCTATTTTCAGTTGCCTGGTGGATTGGCATTTTGGAAGGATAAAATATACGTAGCGGATTCATATAATGGCCGAATCCAGGTTTTTCGCTACTTAGGCGAGGAGGGTTGATATGTTTAGAATATCTCTACTAACGTTAATTGTACTGTTAATCCCGGGTGGTTTTGCTCTAGGGCAGGTGGCTAATACGGTACACAACCTGTCTGTGACCGGACCCGGCCAGTTTAAAAGTCAGACCGAAGAGCGAATCTGCATATACTGCCATATACCCCATTCTGCAAAAGCTGATG
>CALCSG010000547.1 GCA_937894085.1 uncultured Gammaproteobacteria bacterium
GGGATAGCCCAAAGAGGGTGCTTGGCCAGGGATTGGCCTTATACCCGATGGGCAGAGATAGCCTAAAGAGGGTGCCTGGCCATAGATTGGCCTCAGAGAATACTTTGTACATTATTAACTGGAAATTCGACCCACTATGAAAAATATAAATACAGAACCTACACCTTCCACAAAGCTTTGTTTTTCTGGCGCCCAGTTACTCATCAAGCTTCTGGAGCGCCAGGGTGTTACCCATATTTCAGGAATACCTGGCGGTGCCAATTTACCGATGTATGACGCCCTCACGGATTCTGATATCAAACATGTGCATGTCCGTCATGAACAGGGGGCCGGGTTTATTGCACAGGGCATGGCAAGGGCAACCGGTAAAGCACAGGTTTGCTTTGCCAGTTCAGGCCCGGGGGCCAGCAATCTGATAACGGCAATTGCCGATGCAAAACTTGATTCTGTTCCCGTCATTGCCATTACCGGACAGGTTCCGCTGAATATGATAGGTACCGATGCATTTCAGGAAATAGATACTTTCGGCTTAATGCTACCAATTACCAAGCATAACTGGATTGTACGTTCAGCCGAGGAACTGCTTGAAATTATTCCACTGGCATTTCAAATTGCTCTGTCAGGTCGTCCGGGCCCTGTGTCTATTGATATTCCTAAAGATGTACAAAACCAGCAAATTGAAATTGAGTTTTTTCCTGAACCCGGTAAAGCTGAACCGGCTCCTGTATTTGAGAGTCAGCAAGTTGAAGATATGCTACAACAAATTAGACAAGCAGAACGCCCTGTACTGATTGCCGGTGGTGGTATTGTTTATGCCGGCGCAGCTGAGCAATTGCGCGAGTTTGCTGAAAAACTTGATTTGCCGATAGTGCAGACTTTTATGGGACTGGGTTTATTAGCATTTGATCATCCCCTGTCACTTGGCATGCTGGGTATGCATGGAGCGCCTTTTACTAATATGATTATGGAAGAATGTGACCTGGTGATTGCTCTGGGCATGCGATTTGATGATCGTGCCACAGGCAAGGTTGCTGATTTTTGCCCTGAGGCAAGTATTATTCACGTGGATATTGATGCCAGTGAAATGGGTAAAATCATGAATCCTACGCTATCCATACTGGCTGATGTTGGTGAAGTTCTTCAACAGGCCAATACTATTCTACAACCCTGCACAAGACCTCTCTGGCAGCAAAGAGTTAGTCAACTTAAACAAAATCACCCACTGGTACTGGATGGTGAAAATGATTTATTTCGTCCTTACGGTGCTATAAAAGCGGTAGCCGCAATTGTGGATGACTCAGTCAATGTTACGACTGATGTTGGCCAGCATCAAATGTGGGTTGCGCAGGCTTATCCATTTAGTAGACCACGACAGTGGGTTAGCTCCGGCGGTTTAGGTACCATGGGATTCGGCTTGCCGGCAGCTATAGGTATGGCTCTGGCCCAGCCGCAACGCAAGGTCATCTGCTTTACCGGTGATGGCAGCCTGATGATGAATATCCAGGAACTGGCAACAGCCGCTGAGCAGGATCTGGATATAAAAATAATAATTTTAAACAATAAGAACCTGGGTCTGGTTCGCCAGCAGCAAAATTTATTCTATAAAAATAATCTTTCAGCGGTAAAATTTCAGCAACATGTAAACTTTACTCTGGCGGCTCAGGCTATGGGCGTAAAAGGCATCGATTTAAGCCAGTCAGAAAATCCCCATGATGAGCTGGCGGCGGCTCTTTTAGAACCAGGCGCCTGTGTTATCAATATCCCGATTAGTGAAGATGAAATGGTATTTCCGATGGTCGCCCCCGGCGGTGCCAATAAAGATATGATCCATGGAGCAATAGCATGAATACAACACACTCAGCAATTCTCAAATTAACGGTTAACAATCACCCAGGTGTACTGTCGCATATTAGCGGGCTATTCGCGCGCCGTTCTTATAACCTTGAAGGGGTGATGGTTAGACCCATTAAGAATGGAACTGCTTACGGGAACGAAAACCTGAGCCGCATGTGGCTACTGGTTAATGAAAAAGACAAATTGCAACAAATTATCAGTCAAACTGAAAAGCTGCACGATGTTATCAGTGTCGAAAGGCATACTTTTGAGGATAGTGTTTTTGCGCATACTGAAAACTTTTTTGTTGAGTAATCAGAAACTTAACCAATATGAGTCTACTTGATATTGCATCACTTTTCATGCTTATGCTAACGCTGGCAATTATTCCCAGTACCAGTGTTGCCCTTGTGGTCACTCGCTCTGTAACGCATGGCATTGCAAACGGCGTTGCCGTTTCGGCAGGCATAGTTACTGGTGACCTGGTATTTATATTATTAATAATTGCGGGTTTATCGGTTGTTGCGGAAAGCATGAGCTGGCTATTTATAGTCATAAAATACATCGGTGCCAGTTATCTCATCTGGCTCGGCTTTGCATTAATTTTTGATACACGTAAAAACCCGTTCGAAGTCAATAAAAATACTGGTAAAGCTAATTTACTCAGTAGTTTTCTGGCTGGTTTATTTTTAACCCTGGGAGATATAAAAGCTATATTTCTGTACGTCAGCTTACTGCCCGCATTTGTAGATTTAGCGACGCTTACAATATCTGAAACTTTTATTATTATGACTATAACAATAGTTACTGTTGGTGGCGTTAAAGTCATCTACGAGTTGTCTGCAACCAAAGTGGTTGCACTATCCAGGGGACTTAAACTTGAAAATGGCGCTAAAAAGGTAACTGGTGGAATGATGGTCGGAGTTGGCAGTTATTTAATTGTGAAAGCATAGCGCTATAATTTAGTTGATAATGACACACTCGCCTGATCAAAGGTGAATACCTGATAAACTGTCTAATCCGTAAATCATACAATTTGGGAGAAAACGCTCAGCATGCGTATTTATTTTGCCGGTGGTGGTCACTGCACGGAATACATTGCAAAACGTCTCATTCGTGAAGGGCATGACCTGGTTTTGCTCGAAAAAGATGAGGAGCGTTGCCAGTATCTCAATGAAAAGCTTGATGCACAGATCATCAGAGGTTACGCCTCCAGTATCAATGACTGGAAGCGGGCAGGTCTGGAGAAGGCAGATATGTTCATGGCCTGTACCCATGACGATGAAACGAATGTACTTGCCTGCATGATTGCTAATGATATGGCTCCTTCGGCTATGAAAGCCATTCGTCTACGCACACCCGAATATGATGCCTGGCAACACACTCTTGAGAGACTCGGCCTGAGAGTCGATCGGGTTGTTCACCCTGAAAGCGATATGGTCAATCGTATTCTGAGAGTCATTGCGATACCCGGAGTTTCGGATATTCGTAACTTTGCCAATGACCATATAAAATTATTCAGTATGAATTTAAAAGCCGGCAACCCGATAGTGGGGACTCAGGTCGGAGATTTTCACTTATTAGCGGGTGAAGGTGTTGCCCGAATCGGTGTCGTATTACGTGCTGACAGGGCAATAATACCTCATCATCAGGAACAGTTATTAGCTGGTGACCATGTGTACATAGTGACCAGCAGCGATAACCTCGATAAAACACTGCAGCTTATGGAAATAAAAAAAAGCCACCAGGTACACCAGGTGTTTATCGTTGGTGGCGGTGAAGTCGGACTGGAACTGGCGCGTGCACTGGAACTGCAGAAGGTCAATATCAAGTTATTTGAAAAAAATGCAAAACGCTGTGACTATCTGGCCGAGGAACTACCGGGAACTGTTATCATTAATGCCGACGGCACCAGCCAGGATGTCCTGTTACAGTCTAATATCGAAGGTATAGATGCATTTATATCACTCACGGATAATGAAGATGCCAATATCATTTCTGCCCTGTTAGCCCGGCGTCTATCGGTAGAGAAAGTCATTCCGCTGGTCACCAGTATCAACTATATTGAACTGGCACAGCGACTGGGTATCAATACAACAGTTAATCCGCGGATCAAGGCCGCCGATGCCTTGCTCGAATTTATCCGCAAGGGTGGCGTGCATTCTGTACGAACTCTTGGTGAAGACCAGGTTGAAGTTATTGAGCTGGAAGTGGCAGCTGATTCGGCCTATATTAATCTACCTTTACGTGATATTGAATTACCGGAAGGTAGCATGATTGGTGCAATTGCACGACCTGATGGCAGTGTCATAATTCCGCATGGCAGCAGTGAAATCAGGGCCAATGACACCCTGGTCATATTTAGCCATGTAGATGTTATAAGCTCACTAGAGAAAAAAATATTATCCACCGGTAACTAATAACTTCACATGCTTTCACATATCGCTAATCCGCGCACTATTGCCTGGGTACTGGGCAGTTTTCTTGCCTATCTAAGTGCCAGCATGATGGTCCCTTATCTGTATGCACTGGCGACCGATCATATTGATCAGTCTGCCATGCTGGACTCCAGCCTGCTAACCGCCATTGCAGCCGGACTGCTATTGCTGGCCGGACGTAATCGCGAACGCCGCGATCTGTATCACCGTGAAGGCATCCTGCTGGTTTCATTAATATGGCTGGTGATTTGCGCTTTCGGGGCTTTACCGTTTTACTTTTCCGACAGCTACGCGACTATAACAGACGCGGTATTTGAAGCGACATCAGGTTTTACCACGACCGGTGCCACAGTCATTTCCGATGTTGATGGGCTTTCCCGTCCGGTACATCTCTGGCGCTGTTTCAGTCACTGGCTCGGGGGCATGGGTATAGTCCTGTTAGGCCTGGCCATCCTGCCATTACTCGGACAGAGCGGTAATATTCTGTACCGATCTGAATTTTCCGGATCGTCTTCAGAACGCAGTTTAAGCCCTCGCATAGTGCAAACTGCACGAGCGTTATGGCGCCTGTACGTACTGTTTACACTGGCTGAAATAATGCTGCTGATGTTTGCCGGAATGAATGCTTTCGAAGCCGTCTGCCATTCTTTTTCAACACTTGGAACAGGAGGCTTTTCTACCAGAACTGCCAGCATTGCAGGATTCAACAGTCCTTTAATCGAATACATTATCATTCTATTTATGTTCCTGGCAGGTATCAGTTTCATTCAGCACTATCACTTCTGGGTAGCCGGTAAACCTGCTGCTGTATTTAAAGATTATGAGTTTAAGGCATATTTTCTACTCACACTGACTGCCTTTATGATCGTCGCATTAACACTGCTGAGTTCAACTGATGCGGCTTATGAACCGGTCATCAGGTCTGCCCTGTTCCAGGTAGTATCGATACTGTCGACTACCGGATTCGTCACGGCCGATTATGGATTATGGCCCACGGTACTGCAGCTTTTACTGGTGGTATTGATGTTTGCCGGCGGTTGCACAGGTTCCACTGCCGGTGGATTAAAAATTGCACGAGTGGTACTTATGTTCCGCGCCATTTACCGTGACTTTCGACGCCTGGCTGAACCACAGGGAATATTTCACATTAGAGCCGGTGAAGAAGTTTTACAGGAAACGTTTATTACAAGTTTGCTAAACCTCATATTTCTGGCCCTGTTGATGATGTTAGTTGGCAGCCTGCTATTATCTTTAACCGGTCTCGATCTGGTCACTTCGGTATCCAGTGTAATCGCCTGCCAGTTTAATATTGGACCCGGACTCGGCATGGTCGGCCCTGTATCAAATTATGGAGATCTGACACCTTTCGCCAAATGGGTTCTTTCATTCTGCATGATTGCCGGACGACTGGAGTTCTATACATTCCTGATTTTATTCACCACGGTTTTCTGGAAAAGATAAGCACATAAGTCTCACTTTTTAAAACCTGTTGTGTCGCAAAGATGCTATGCACGCAAAGCAAAACCAGGGCGTTTTTAGGAAAAAGAAATTACAGCAAATAACTTTATAGGTTGGCTAAACGACATGACATCATACAAACTTTTGAATGAGAAACAGTTATAAATATTATGGATAAAAATGCAATTCTAGGTATGGTCGCTGCCGCATTTACAACAGCATCTTTTCTACCTCAGGCGATCAGAATAATCCGTACAAAACATACCAAAGATATTTCCCTGAGCATGTATGTCATTTTCACAACCGGTATCTTTCTATGGTTGATTTATGGAATTTCTATTAGAAACATTCCTATTATTTCTGCAAATGTAATTACTTTTATTCTCAGCTTTACAATATTAATATTGAAACTTCGCTATAAATAGCTCCACAGGTTTAGTTGGGCAACGAGTTAAATAGTCAGAAATGGGTATATAAAACTCAATATAAATGGCCTGAAAGTCGTCACCTGAGTAGCTTATTTTTGCCTGGTATTTAGCAGGGTGCGCCGTGCGCTCCATTGATGTTGGTACTGAAATTGACTGGTGCGCACGGCGCACCCTACCAAAGATTTAATCATACCTGAGCTACATTTCCTGATAGTGGGTAGCCGCTAATACCTTGCATTTGAAATGCATAGTTTTTACTAACGAACCGAGAGCAGTTTAGCAATAAAACTGCATTACTTGTTACTAATAACTTCTAACTCTTTCGCTTTTAAAACAGCTTGAGTCCGGTTGGTCACACCCAGTGATCGAAAGATCATTGTAATGTGCATTTTTACCGTAGGCTCAGAGATGTTCATTTGATCGGCAATGAGTTTGTTGGCCAGACCTTGCGCCATGAGCTCCAGCACTTCCCGTTGCCGTCTGGTAACTATTGTATGCTGAGGCTCTGCCTTCATCATTTTAGCAGGGATATAAACTGCACCCGAAATCACTAAACGCAAAGCATTCAGCATAACGCTTGCTGTAGAATCTTTAGGGATATACCCCATGGCACCCAGGTCGATAGCTTTTTTCATATCTTGCGGACTGTTACTGGCAGAGAGTACGACAATAGGCAAGGTAGGCTGTTCTCTGGTGAGGATTTCCAGTGCATCAAAACCATTACGACCCGGCATATATAAGTCGATTAAGGCTAAATCGAAATCATTTTGACTGTTAATGACTGCTAAGGCTTGATCGACATCTGCTGCCTCGATAATCACAAGATTATCATCGAGTGGTTTCAATATATGTGCAATACCTTCTCGAAACAGCGCATGGTCATCGGCTAGCAATATCTTCATGAAAGATTTTTTTGTGCGGATTTGGCACTTTTATAGCATTATCTGAAAATTTAGTACAGACTAAAGTAGGTATCCACATAGACCAAAACACTATAGGTTAATCGTCAATAATGGTCGATAATTGTATTTATTGCCAGTGTAGAACTTATGATTAATTCTCGTGATTTCGATGATAAACCGGTAAATAACGATCAGGTAATTGCTGTTCGAGGACAATTGCCAGTTATCGTATTGATCAATTTACCGTTGGTAATTGTAATTTGCTGGTTATATTGGCCTTTCGTTAATCATCAATTAGCAATTATATGGGCTGTATGCATGTTGTTAATCATGGCTGCCCGGCTTATCTTTTTTATCATACTGGGTAATTTATTCAGCGCTAAGACTACAGCTGCACAGCAACAAAACGCTCTTATTATTAATTCAGCAATCTCAGGGTTACTCTGGGGATTTGCAGGTTACCTGTTTTTTGTCGAAGGACGCTTTGAATATCAGCTAATCATTTTAATGGTGCTGATGATTAAGGGTAGTGGCTCCGTGTTTTCGGTGGTGTCCTGCCTGCCTGCTTTTTACGCCTTCTTTCCCGCATCAATGGCACCTATCACTATTCTGTTTTTGATGCAGTCAGAAAATGAGTCAATAATGATGGGGGTTATCAGTCTATTCTTCACTATCTTCATGACCATTCTGGCACGTAATCTGAACAGAACACTTTTAGAGTCGCTGGACATGAGATACGAAAACAGCCTGTTACTGAAAGAAACTGAATATCAACGTCAACAGGCAGAAAATGCCAACCTGGCTAAAACACACTTTTTAGCCGCCGCCAGTCATGACCTGCGGCAACCCATTCATGCTATGAGTTTATTATTGAATGTACTGGAAGATAACCCTAAACATGATGATGTAGAAAATATTGTCGGAAAAATACGTGGTACGGTCGATTCACTACAGAACCTGCTCAACGCTTTATTAGATATTAGCCGGCTCGAGGCAGGCACTGTGTCTGTCAATCTACAGACCGTTCGATTTCAATATATCCGGGAACAATTAGAAGACGAGTTCAATATGTTAGCCGCTGAAAAAGGTTTAACTATTAGCTGGCCTGTTGAGCCAGTTTTTTTATATACAGACCCTGTATTGCTTGAGCAGGTGCTACGCAACCTGGTCAGTAACTCAATTCGCTATACTGATTACGGTTCCGTCAACATTAATGCCAGTGTTACTGGAGACAAGGTTATCCTCGAAGTCAAAGATACCGGTATTGGCATTGACAAAAATCAGCAAGCCGCTATTTTTGATGAATTTTACCAGGTGGGTAATCAACAGCGGGATCGCCGTCACGGGCTTGGTTTAGGCCTGGCTATTGTCTCCCGTATTATGAAGTTACTGGACACCGGGATTGAGCTCAGTTCTGACATTGGTAAAGGTTCCAGTTTTCGCTTTGCATTACCCCGAGCTGAACAGCAGGAAGTCGATACTTATGTTTCCAGAACTACGCTACATAACAATACCCTGGAGTTAAAAAGCATTGTTGCGATCATTGAAGATGACATCGAGGCAGGAGAGGCTATGCAAGTCCTGTTAGAAAGCTGGGGCAGCCAAACATTTTTAGCACCTGACAGCGATGCCCTAATCGCACAATTAAGTAAAACAAACCTGATACCCAACGTAATCATCAGCGACTTTCAACTTGACGAAGGTAAGAATGGGGTCAATGAAATTGCCAAATTGCGTGGTTATATTAAAAAGGACATTCCAGCCCTGCTTATCAGTGGCAATATTGCCGCCGAACACCAGCTAGATGTTAAAAACTCTGGACTACCCATACTATATAAACCTGCAGCCCCTGCCCGTTTACGTGCTTTTTTACGCACTAGAAAAAATACGTAACCCTCTTTAAAAAACCAAATGAAGCCCGATTTTGGCTTTTTATGTAAAAAACCCATACTAACGTCTAGGTAGACACAGACCTATTGGGAATATATATTCGAAACAGTTTTACCTAACATTCTCATTACACTGAATGCAGATCTAAATATTGAACCTGTAATAACAGCATAAAAATTTTAATAAATAAGTAAGAGAACCTAAAAGGATATAAGGATGAAAACTCAGTCAATGTTATCAAAATTAATTTATATCGCACCATTAGTCTTCGTATTACAGGCCTGTGGTGGAGGTGGCGGATCTGCCGGAGAACCTGCTGGTGACAATAGCCCGCCACAAATATCCGACAAAAGCATCGATTATGTTCGTTCCGGTAAAACTTATAGCTTTACCCCAACGGCCACCGACCCTGAAAATAACTCATTACAATTCACAATTGAGAATAAACCTGTGTGGGCTAGTTTTAACCAGAAAACCGGAACATTAAGCGGGTCACCAATTGATAGTCATGTAAAAACTTATGAAGACATTATTATTACTGCCAGCGATGGCTCTAATTCGGTAGCACTCCCGGCTTTCTCGTTGAAAGTTATGTTTCCCGAAGTCAACAGGGACAATATTGCACCAGCTCAAACAGCATCAGTCACTAATACAGCAGAAGGTTTCACTGTTGTTGGTGATGCAACCATTGCGGTAGGTAATCTGGTAACCGAGTTTAAAAATGCAGACCTGCAATTTGAATTCGACGATGAGGGAAACCTGCTCGATGTAGCTGGTGTAGGTGAGCTGCCTCCAGCTATTAGTGACAACCTCTCTTTAGATGCCAGCGTTAACACCATTATAGGTATGTATACCGGCGCAGAAATCAATGCCAATGTCGATATTGGTCCTGACTCTGACCCCGGAATATTAGTACGCGATGAATTCCGTTACATAGTTTATTTCCTAAACACCAGCGTCGACCTTACTTTCCATGCAGGTGATGGTGAGGATGAACAAATTCCACTCAATGTAGCCGGCTCACAAACACTAATCGTCACAGACCCAACTGACCCGATGTTTTATTACTATGGCAGTGTTGCAGGCTCTTCGCTTGGTTTTGGTTATTCACATAACAATAATATCCCTTATGTACCAATGTTTGATGCGGCAGGACCGGTGGCATTTGATGCCTTAGAATCCTTTAACGCCCAGGCTGTTTTAAAAGGAGATTTTCCTATTGCTTCCTTCAAGGTGTTTGACCTGGTGATCATGTCAGGCACCGCGTACTGTCTACCACCACAGTTATTTGATTGCAGCAAACCATCACCCATCGGCCTGGTCGCATCGCTGGCGCAGGAGCTAATTGAAGGAAATGTCATCGATCCGTCTCAACAGTTCAGGCTTGGAATAAATGGCACGGCTGAATTCGGTTTTACCATACTCGGCATCGATTTATTTAAATATGAATTATTTGATATTGCTGCCTCTGCTGATATCGGTACTACACGTGAGTATCTCGCTGTACAGGGTGTAATTGATCCACAGGAATCAGAACAACCAGCGTGGATTCCATTCAAACCCGTACCCGCACTGAACGGAAAACTTGTCGCCAACCTGCATGCTGACGTAGCGACTGTAACCGGTGAAGGAGATTTTGAGATGTCAATATACGGCGATATCGACTCTACTTTCCCTGAAGCCAAAATGAATGGATCGATTTATATTGGCACTTATGGCATAAACATGAATGGCTATATCGATGATCCTGACAACCCGATCACTGTTTCAGCAACTGTAAATAATGATGGTCTCGATGCTCGCGTTGAGTTTGCCTATGACATTCAGGGCAATATCGACCAGGTGGTTGACCAGGGACTGGATACGGCCATACAGGAGGCCAACCAGGCATTTGATGAATTAGAGAATGCCATTGGTAACTACAACTTTGCGTTGAGTATAGAAGGCTTCCGCTCACAGATTCCCGCAATTGTAGATACAACAAAAGGCATTTTAGATAGTATTCCCGGTAAAGTTTATACCTCAGTCTATAACAGCACAAAAAGTAATATCGAGAGCGCCAGTTTCAGCGGATATGACGCCAAAGACTTTGTTAGTGCAAGCGGAATAGCGAGTACTGAAGCGACTACGGCAAGAAATACAGCTCAATCTAACATCAACACCATTAAAGCGGAGCTTGATAATTTAAAGGCCCAGGCACTGCAATCTGAAGATGGCCCGGCTTTTCGTACAGCACTTAAAACTGCACTCAACCAGGCAATTAGTCGTGCAACATATAGCCAGACTATCACCGTGAAAAGAACGATTACTTTTCTTAACCTGCCTGGTACCTGTTGTGATATTAGCAAAACATTCACCTTTTACAGCGGCACCCACACTTATACAGTGATAGATACAAATACTAAAAACAATCTGCAAACCGCGGCTAACAACGTTGACAATATTGGTCCAAATGAAACTATCATGATAAGTACACAAGATATCTATGACTCAATTCCCAAAGAAGAAATCATCGAACAAACGCGCGCTAATATTCAAAACAGTATTACACCTGTTCCTGAATTCAAAGGTGTCGGTTACAGCGTAAGTCGCGATTTAGTGCAGTCAATCTACATTTTATTAGACGATGACAAAGTGGAGTTTAACTTTAACCCTCTGGATCCCGTCAGTGTGGTTGAAGACGTAGGTAGCTTTATTGCCGGCCGTTTAATTAATGAATAGTAAATATCGATAATCCATTCGACTATGTTGCCCATGAGATGAATAGTACACGCCATCAGGGCAACACAGTCGAATTCACAAAAAGACGATAATCACACCAATTAAAAGGGGACACTGTTAATTCATGAAATAGCTATCACAGTATTCAGGGGAAAAAGGAAATAGATAATAACGAATTTTAAATTTAACTGGCTGCTACATAAAAGTAATTACCTGAGCTTATTTTCTGCAACTACAAACCCGTCTTCATCAGCATAGATATAATTACCAGGGTTGATCGTTACATCTGCAAAAGTAACCGTCACATCGCGTTCTCCGACTCCCTTTTTAACGCTCTTGCGTGGATTAGTATTTAACGCCTTGACGCCAATATTCATCTTCGCAATCATTGCCGAGTCACGAATGCAGCCATACACAATAATACCAGCCCAGCTATTTTTAATACCAAATTCTACCAGCATATCACCCACCAGTGCACAACGTAATGAAGCGCCCCCATCGACAACCAGAACTCTACCTTCGCCAGGCTCTTCCAGAGCAGCTCTCACCAATGTATTATCTTCAAATACCTTAACGGTTGAGGCTGGCCCGGAAAATTGCTTATTGCCGCCATAATCATTAAACATTGGCGTTGCAATTTGCAGGTTTTCTTCATATTCATCATACAGATCGGCAGTAGCAAAACTCATAACTGTTCCTATTTTTTATTGAATAAATTTATTGCCCGAATTCAACTCATAAGTGCAACTTAACCTAGCTGCACTGTTAAGGAAAGA
>CALCSG010000548.1 GCA_937894085.1 uncultured Gammaproteobacteria bacterium
CTATCAGTCAGGTAGCACAGGATACAGAGGTTTCAGCAGGGCAGACTCAGATATCAACCAATCAAATTGGTAAAAAGGTGGACGAGCTGATTAAAACATCTTCTCAATTCACAATCGATAATCTGGGAGTGCGGCTGGATCAGGCAAAGGCGGCTCATATGGCATTGCGTATACATATGAGAGCTTTTCTGAATGATCAGAGTAAGCTGGATGATACTTTGACTGTTTCTCATAAAGAGTGTTCTCTAGGTAAATGGTATTACAGTACTGATTTGAATAAATTTGGTCATCTCAATGAAGTACAGGCTCTAGAGCAGCCACATCTGGATTTGCATGCTTTGATCCATCAAATTATTAATTTTAAAAATTCAGGAAAGCTGGCTGAAGCTGAAACTGAATTCGCGAGAATGGCTCCACTTTCCGAGCAGATAGTGGATTTACTGGAACAAATTAAACAAACCATATCTCCATTGTCCATAGCTTAAAGAGTGAGCTTAGAATGCCCGATAAAATAGTTGACCGTAATGCCCTGTTCACGCCTGCAGAAGCAGCAGAATTACTCAGGGTCGCTCCAGTAACGGTGCGTAGCTGGGCACAAAAGGGCTGGTTGAATGCCGAAGTAACAGCAGGTGGACACCGTCGTTTCAGCACATCAGCATTGATTGGATTTGCCGCAGAAAGGGGGTTAACACTGCACTGGTCGGGTCGGCATAAAAGCCGGGTGTTGATCGTGGAAGACGATGTTCAGCTAGCCAGTTATCTTTACGAGTTACTGGGTGATGAGCAGAGTAACCTGGAGGTAGAATCGGTACATAATGGTTTTGAGGCTGGATTACAAATGATGGTGTTTAAACCGGATGTGGTACTACTTGATCTGATGATGCCGGGACTGGATGGTTTTGCGGTATGTGAGCGTATTAAACAGGATCCTGTAACCAGATCGGTTCGGGTCATAGCGATGACTGGGTTTCCCACGTCGGAAAACCTGAGCCGCATAAAAAAGTTAGGTGCTGAAACCTGTTTGAGTAAACCCTTCAGTACAGAAGAATTATTCGATGCTTTAAATCTTCATGATGCAGTCGCTGAATTATGAATTTTAATGCTTTGCATTTGTTCTTTTCCATATCGAATAAATAATTTAACGGTATTTTTTATGAAGTTTGAAAATTATCAGTTGGAGCAGCCCGATGTGGGAAACCCTGTCCTTATCGTCGAAGATGATGCTTCGCAGAGACTGCTGCTAAGTGAAATCCTGAAAGGTGCCGGGTTTAGGGTGAAGCAGGCAGCCTGTGCTAATGAAGCTATACAGTTGTTAGCTGATGAAACCTTTGACCTGGTTTTACTGGATAAAGGGTTACCGGACATGGATGGAGATCAGGTCATTCGGGTTATTCGTGAAGAACTGAACCTGCCTTTGCTTCCAGTCATTATGGTGACTGGCCATATCAGCTCAAAGACTTTACAGGCCAGTTTACAGGCAGGGGCCAGTGATTTTGTGCGTAAACCATTTGAACACGGTGAACTGATAGCTCGAGTGAAGGCCGCTATAAGGCAAAAACATTTAATCGATCAACAGGATAGCATTGAATCAGTTTTATTCGCCCTGAGCAGAATGGTAGAAGCAAAGGACAGTAATACTGCCGAGCATTGCACACGCCTGCTCTGGAGCTGTCAGGTTTTCGGAGATGCTCTACAGTTATCTGCTGATGATATGGAGTCACTCAGCAAGGGTGCCGTGCTGCATGATATTGGTAAAGTTGGAATTCCGGATTCTCTTTTACGTAAACCAGGTAAGTTTAATGAGCAGGAGTGGGCTGTCATGAAGCGCCATCCGGTGATCGGATCACGACTTTGTAAAGGTTTGAACAGTGTCCGTAAAGCGGTGCCTATTATTATGCATCATCATGAACGTTGGGATGGTAGCGGTTATCCAGACGGGCTTAGCACACAAAAAATACCGCGACTGGCGAGAATCTTTCAACTGGTCGATATCTATGATGCACTGAGGTTTGATAGACCTTATAACGAGCCTCAATCGATACAGCGCGTGATCGGTATACTGGAAAGCGAACTGCATAAAGGCTGGCGTGATCCGCAGCTTACCGGGGTTTTTCTGGATATTCTACGTAAACGTCCTGACGATCTGGAAAATGGTGCAAGTGATAGACTGGATTCTGGCCAGGCGTTATACCGTAAGATAGTTGGGTCAGATGGATTGCTTTTCACCGAGGGGGAGATGTGATGATAGGTCTAAAGAGCAGTCACCCGTTAGTAGATCAGTTGACGGTCAAGATTACCCTGATGCTATGGTTTCTGACTTTTGGACTGTTAATTGTCAGCCATGAAAATGTATCCCAGTGGAACGCGATGTATACAGGGTTCTATCTGCTGGTGTCGATTCCACTGATCTATGCAGCCGTGGGGTATTTTTTGTACCGCCTGTTACATGACGGTTCGGTGACTCTTAGTCGCCAGGCAAGACAGGATACCCAGCTGGCACGCGATTTAGCACGCCTGCAGTTGACTACTCATTCAATTCTGAACTCAAGTACACAGGGAATTTTTGGTCTTGATACTGAAGGTGTTGTTACTTTTTTAAACCCGGCCATGTGTAAAATGCTGGGTTACAGTGAAGAGGAATTAACCGGGTATTCTCATCATGAAAAGGTACATCACCATTATGCTGACGGGAGTCCATATCCGCGTGAAGATTGCCCTATATATCTATCGTTGAAAAGCGGTGTGACTCAGCGTGGTGAAGAAGACTATATTTGTAAAGATGGCAGTTACCTGCCGGTAGAATTTGTGTGCAGCCCGATGTGGGAAAATAATATCATGATCGGCGCAGTGGTTTTTTTCCTCGACATCAGTGAACGCCGTCTGGCCGAACAAAAACAAAAACTGGCATCCAGTGTGTTTGAAAATGTGCTGGAAGGGTTGATCGTTACTGATAGTGAATGCGGTATTGTTTCAGTTAACCCTGCGTTCACCCGAATCACCGGATTTAACGAGCAGGATGTGATTGGTCAGAACCCCCGAATTCTTAAATCTGATCAGCAAACTGATGAATTCTACCGCCTGATGTGGTCGACCATTGAGGAAACAGGGAGGTGGGCTGGTGAAATTATTAATCGTCATAAAAATGGTGAAAACTACCCTTACTGGTTGAATATTACACAGCTTTTTAATGGGAATAATGAGGTGACGCATTTTATCGGCACCTATACTGATATCAGACAGCTAAAAGCATCCCAGCAACAATTACTGCATTTGGCGCATCACGATGCATTGACCCATTTACCCAATAGAAATCTGTTCAATGACCGTTTGCATCAGGCGATCAAGCGAGCACATCGTGAAGATTGTCAGGTAGCAATCCTGTTTCTGGATCTGGATCATTTTAAACACGTGAACGATACCCTCGGTCATTCGTTGGGCGACGAAATGTTACGCCTGGTTGCCAGCCGGTTGCAACAGCAGTTACGCGAGGGAGATACGGTAGCTCGTCTGGGTGGAGATGAATTTATCGTGTTGCTGGATAAACTCGATGAAACCGGTGATGCCGCACTGGTGGCACGTAAGCTGAGCGGGGCATTTGAACGACCTTTCGTGATTGAAGGAAGAGAGCTTTATGTCGGGGCCAGCATTGGAATCAGTCTGTATCCGGAAGATGGAAAAGACGCTGATACGCTGGTCAAAAATGCGGATGTATCGATGTATAAGGCTAAAGAAATGGGGCGTAATAATTACCAGTTTTATACCGAAAAACTGACACGGGTTTCTTCTGAGATGTTGCAGATCGGATCGGAGTTACGGCATGCTCTTGAGCTTGGGCAGATGGAAGTCTATTACCAGCCACAGGTTTCTCTGCATAAAAGTAAAATATATGGTGCCGAAGCCCTGTTACGCTGGAATCATCCTGATTTGGGTATGGTATCACCGGCAAAATTTATTCCTATCGCGGAAGAATCAGGCCTGATTCTGTCAATCGGAGAGTGGGTGCTTAATCAGGCCTGTATGCAGGCTAAACTATGGCATGATGAAAATCTACCGATTGGCTGGGTTGCAGTAAATATTTCAGGAGTTCAGGTGAGAAGATCCGGAATTGTTGACGTGGTGAATAAAGCGCTGAATGACAGCGGTTTGCCTGCACACAAACTGGAGCTGGAACTAACCGAAAGTTTCATTATGGGGCAGGCAGAACACAGTATTGATATCCTCAATAAGCTTAAACAACTGGGGGTATCGATGTCTATCGATGACTTTGGCACCGGTTATTCTTCTTTAAGTTATTTACAACGCCTGCCGATTGACCGTCTGAAAATCGATCAATCTTTTCTGGTGGATGTCCCACAGAATGAAAATAACGCGGTTATTGTTCGCGCTATTATTGCTCTGGGGCAGAGCCTGCAGTTACCGATTATTGCTGAAGGAGTAGAAACTGTAGAACAACAGATGTTTTTGAATTCAACAGGCTGTGAACTGGCTCAGGGATACCTGTATAGCAAACCTATTTCAGCGACTGAGTTTTCAGCCTGGTTGCGTAAACGTTTAGATAAGCAATAGTATGAACCCTGAAAAGACGTTAGTAAGTAATATCATGAGTCAGCCTGTGGTATCGGTTGCGCTTACTACAGCTATGCCCCTCGCACTGGAAATCATGAGCAGGCATAAAATAAGTTCATTAATTATCACTGATGATGAAGGCCAGCCGGTTGGTATTTTTACCGAGCGTGACCTGGTGCACTCGCTATCCAGCCGGCATTTTTTCGATGAATTAAACATAGATACCCTGATGACCAAAAACCCACTGTCCATAACATCTGGGAGTAGTTATCTGGAGGCTTATCAATTATTGACAGAACATACCTTCAGGCATCTGCTGGTTGTCGATGACCATGGGGTATGTATTGGCGTGGTGACTACTACGGATATTCTGGATTACCTGGAAAAAACTAATCTGCTCAGATTAGAGAAAGAGCGATATGCCAGCCTGTTTGAATCGATACGGGATGCTATGCTGATAATCGATCCTGTTTTAGCTTCTGTAAGGGATGTGAATCCCGGCAGCCTGTGAGCTGTATGGCTACACTCGGCAGGAATTTCTGCAGTTGAGTTTGTACGAATTGAGTGCTGAAAAGGATAAAACAAAAACGACTTTGCAAAATTATCAGCACCAGCCAACGCAGGGTACATCCATTCCATGCCGCAATCATCGTAAAAAACATGGGCAGGTGTTTCCAATTGAGATTACTGTGTCCCCTTATCAATTGTATGATGAAAAATTAATGATGTGCAACGTGAGGGATATCTCGGAACGTCAGGCATCAGAAAATGTACTGCTGGAAAATGCAGACTACTTTAGTAACCTGGAACGTATCAACCGAATTTTAGTTGCTGCCTCGGCTAATGATATTAACGGCTGTTTAAAGAGTTTAAGCGAAGCTCTGCTGGATATATTTCAGTCAGATAGAGCCTGGTTTATATATCCCTGTGATCCGGATGCAGAATACTGGGAAGTACCGGTTGAAACGACCAGAGCTGAATTTCCCGGTGTACATGCGAGGCAAATAAAGGTTCCTGCCAGCCCTGAAGTTTCCAAACTGTTTCGACAGGCTTTAAATACTTCAGGGCCAATGATGTTGCGGCGGTTTAATGCCAGTTTACCAACCAGTATGTTTGAACAGTTTTCGATTCAGTCGCAACTTTTTCAGGCAATACGTCCAGACCGGGATAGTCCGTGGTTGACGGGGTTGCATCAATGCCGTGATGACAGGGAATGGAGTGATTTTGAAATCCGCCTGTTTGCAGCGATTGCTGAGCGTATCACACTGGGTTTGTCCAACCTGTTATTATTGCAACAGCTGGAGCGCGATATACAGCAACAGAAAATTGCTGATGAAGCGGTTCGTCGCAGTGAATTGCTTTTCAGTATGGTGGCTACACATGCACCGGTAGGTATCTTTGTAACTAATGCGCAAGGTGAAGTTTCCTATGTAAATCAGCAATGGTGCTATCTGTCGGGTATGCCAGCTGAGCAGGCATCTGGAAATGGCTGGGTCGAGGCCATTCACCCCGAAGATCGTGAAACTGTTTTGCAAAACTGGGCAGGGACAATGCACAACGGTAATCGCGAGTATATCGACGAACTGCGCCTCAGGAGACCCGATGGCAATATCGCGCATTTACAGGTTCGAGCGATACCTTTTCAGGATTCTGAAGGTGGAGTTGAGGGTTATATCGGTACGATTTCGGATGTTACCGAGTTAAAACGACTGCAGCGCGAGCTTTCACAGGGAAGGAAGATGGAATCCATGGGACAGTTGACTGGCGGTATCGCTCATGATTTCAATAATATACTGGCTTCTATACTTGGTTTTTCAGGCCTTGCGTTAACTCGTTTTTATGATGTTATGCCGGAAAAGCTTTCTAATTATCTGGCTGAAATAAATAAGGCCGGAATTAGAGGTAGAGATCTGGTTCGTCAAATGCTGACCTTTGCACGCGGTGACGATATGCAGACAGCTGAACTGAATCTGGCTCCGCTGGTTAAAGAGGTCAGTAAGATGTTGAGTTCCACTTTTCCATCCAGTATTAAAATTGTATTAAAGTTTGAAACAGATTTACCCAGGGTATTGATAGATCCGACCCAGTTGCACCAGCTGGTCATGAATCTTTGCATTAATGCGCGTGATGCGATGTATGGAAGCGGAGAGTTGACGCTGGAATTAAAAGTAGTCAGGGATGTAAATGCGGAATGTATGTTGAGTCATAACTGGGTGACCGGTGACTGGATAGAACTTTGTGTGAGTGATACTGGATCGGGTATAGAAAATAATATACTGGATCGTATCTTTGACCCGTTTTTCACTACCAAAGAAGTGGGCAAGAGCACGGGTATGGGTCTTGCAGTAGCGAGTAGTATAGTGCAGCTGCATCATGGCCACCTGATGATCGAATCCGTAGTGGGTCGAGGATCAAGCTTTCACCTGTTATTTCCTTTTGTTCATGATGCGGCTGTTGGCACAGGTAGTACTGGAAATTCAAATTCAAAGTCAGTTTCCCTGACTGGTAATGGCAGAAAAATTCTGGTTGTGGATGATGAACCTTCGCTGGTTTTATTTATGACGGATCTGTTGCAGGGGTGCGGGTTTGTGGTGAGCAGTGTAAATAATAGCCGGCAGGCCCTGGATTTACTGAAACAACAGCCGGGATTTTTCGACTTACTTATTTCCGATCAAACCATGCCCGATCTAACCGGTTCAGAACTGGTTCAGGCTAGCCGTAATTCTAACCCTGATTTACCGGTTATTATCTGTAGCGGTTACAGTGAATACATGGATGTTGGGCGTGCACAGGAAATAGGCATTCAACGCTTTTTAAATAAACCGGTTGATCCGGATGAATTAATAGAAGCTGTACACTCAGTACTCAACGTTAAACCGCAATAAAAAAGTATCTGGCTGAAAGTTAAATGCTTATTCCCGTTATAGTCAGCAGGTTTTTTTAATGAAGCTTAATAATTACCTGTTTTTATCCCTGTTTATATTCTGTAGCTTGTCGGCTTTGGGTTTTGCCGCTATGCAATTTAAGTACCTTGACCAGGCAAAGCTGGAAAAAAAGGAGATGCAGCAGCATCTTAAAAATATTGCCAGCTTTCAGGGTCAGGCTATTTCCGCCTGGCGTAAAAGTCGATTATGGGATGGCAGACAGTTGCAGTCAGAAATTCAGCTGGTGTTAGCGACAAAGTCATCTAGCAGCTTCGATGTTGGGATATTGTCGGAGATAAAGCGAAGGCTGGCAGCATTAATGACCTCGGATCATTATATTTCAGCCACTTTGCTCGACTTAAAAGGCAATAAACTTATCGAAGTTTCACAGAATTCATCTATTGATTCAGAGAAAGCGGCCTGTATCTTGCCAAACGCAGAAGCTCTAAATACCCAGGTACAGCTGGCAGTTGTTCATAAAACAGGAGAAAACAGGAAACATTTATGCGTGTTTATACCCGTTGTGCATGGTCAACTGGTGATGGGAAGTATTAATCTGGAAATAGATCCAGCGAATTATCTGTATGCGTCTAGTCAGTTGTATATGCCTCACGATGTGCAGGTGGAATATGTATTAATGCAGACCGAGGGTGAGAAGTTTAGATTGCTGCCAGCTGAGGTTGACCTACCAGATGTAGTTGTACAGGAAAAAAAATTACTGCAACAGAACCCGGAATATAAAGAACTACTGAATAATCCTGGTACTGGCAGTATCGAATTTACCGATCGGAATAGCAGACAGATGATTGGTTACCTGATGACGATTCCAGATACACCCTGGTTCATCGTGACTAGCACCAGTCTGGATGATGTGTTAGCAGTTTTGCAGGGTAAACGGGTTAACATGTTGTTATTGATGGTGGTGTTTTTTGGACTGACAAGTCTGGTAATTTATTCAGCCTTGAAACTGCAGCAGAGTAAGGTTGTTGCTCGTAGTGAAGCATTGCTTAGAGCGATCATCGAACAGACTGAAGACGGGATCATTTTATTAAATAATCAGGGACAGTTTAAACTGGTTAACCCTGCTTTTGCCCGTATGAGTGGTTATTCTTTAGAGGAATTAATGCAGTACGGTGGTCGATTATTGCAGGATGAAAACAGCGACCCCGAGAAAAAATATTTGAGCGGTTTGCAGGAGAAAAGCCTGAAAAAGAAAAATGGAGAAGAGTACCTGGTTGAAATTAATACCAGTGAAATCGAGGTTAATGATGGTCGGATGAAACTTGGCATAATCCGTGATATTAGCGAAAAAAAACGGGTAGACGATGAGCTTAAGTTGCTTCAATTTGCCGTAGATAAAAGTCATGAATCTATTTTTCTGATCAATATATGGGGGGATTTCAGCTACGTAAATCAGGCAGCTTGTGATGCGCTTGGGTATACTCGTAATGAGTTATTTTTGTTAAAATTGAGTGATATCGACCCGCACTTTCCAGTGGAACGATGGGATACTCACTGGCAGGAAGTTCAAGAGATGCGGCAGAAAATTTTTGAATCAGTCTATCGGCGTTGCGACGGTAGTTTATTTCCTGTTGAAATCGATGTTAGTTATTTCAGTTTTAAGGATCAGGGTTACCTGTTTGCTTTTGCGCAGAATATTAGCGAGCGTAAATTGGCGGAACAGGCACTGGCACAGAAGTCAGATTTACTGGAAGCAATATTTAATGATATTCCGGACGCGATGGCACTGGCAGATGCCGACCGTCGTATCATTAAAGTTAACTCTAGCTTTATGAAAACATTCGGTGTCAGTAAAAACGAAATACTCGGTAAGGTTAGCAGGGATTTTTATGCTGATGATGCTGATTATATTAAACAGGGAGAAATACGTTTTCATCAAACAGCAGAAGTACAACTGGCACCCTATGTCGTCAATTACCGGAGAAAAAACGGAGAAGTATTTCCCGGGGAGACAATTGGTGCTCAGGTACTGGATAGAGAGGGGCATTTTCTCGGTTTTATCGGGCTGATACGTGATATCACCGATCGTCTGCATGCTGAACAGGCGGTCAGGGATAGCGAGGCTCATTACCGTGCCATCTTTGAGCAGGCTCAGGATGCTATTGTAATTGGTGACCTGAAAACGCATCGATTTATCGAGTTCAATGAACCGGCATATAAAAACCTGGGTTATAGTCGAGAAGAATTTAGTCAGCTGATTATTTCTGATATTGAAGTAAGCCAAACTAAAAATGAAATAAGAGACCATTTGCAAAATGTTCTGAACAATGGTCAGGATGCTTTTGAAACTCTTCACCGTACCAAACGGGGAGAGATTAAATCTCAGCTGGTCAGTATTAAACGCATAAAGTTAGGCAAGTCTGACCGTTTTATATCGATGTGGAAAGATATTACCGAACTGAAACAGGCTCGTATAGAAGTCGAACGTTTTTTTAATTTATCGGTAGATATGTTCTGTATAGCCAGCCTGGGTGGTAATTTTTTACGCCTGAGCCCGGCATGGAGTAAGACTCTAGGTTGGTCGGAGCAGGAGTTGCTGAGTAAACCCTGGATAGAATTTGTACATGAAGATGATTTAAGCGCGACGGAAAATGCTCTTGAAGTGATGACTGGTGGGCAAACGGTGAGGTATTTTGAAAATCGTTATCGCACAAAACAGGGGAAGTATCTTTGGTTAAGCTGGAATTCTCTGCCGCAACAGAAAGAGGGTGTGATTTATGCGGTAGCGCGCGATATAACCGACAAGAAACGCCTTGAGCTGGAATTACAGCAGGCCCATAAAATGGAGGCTATCGGTCAGTTAGCCGGTGGAATAGCGCATGATTTTAATAATATACTGGCTACCGTTCTGGGTTTTTCTCATTTGGCGCGCACTCGACATGATCAGCTCTCCACAGAAAAGTTAATTCAATATCTGGATAATATTCTGCAAGCGGGCAACCGAGGACGTGACCTGGTTTCGCAGTTGATGACATTTAGTCGAATTCAGGCGGATGAAAAACCTCCTGTTGTTAATTTGCCTGAACTGGTCAGGGAGGTTATCCGGATGCTAAGTTCTGTGTTGCCATCCAGTATACATCTGGAGTTAGACATTGATGATGAAGTACCGATGGTGGCTATAAACCCCGTCAAGTTTCATCAGGTTTTGACTAACCTTTGTGTTAATGCTCGTGACGCAATGCAGGGAAAAGGACTCTTGCATATAAATTTAACTCAGGTTAGCTTGAAAGATGAAGTTTGTTCGATATGTCACCAGTCAATAAATGACAACTGGGTGATGCTATCAATTCGAGATACAGGAGCAGGAATGGATAGTGCTACTATTAATCATATCTTTGACCCGTTTTTCACCAGCAAACAGGCGGGAGAGGGCAGTGGAATGGGGCTTTCGGTGGTTCAGGGCATTATGATTGGAGCTGGTGGCCATATTCAGGTTCATAGCGAGTTAGAAAAAGGCAGTGAATTTCGCCTGTTGTTTCACCCTGAGAGAAATAAAAAAGAAGCAGAATCAACAACTCTGGACGCGACACTATCTGAACGTGGTGCAGGACAACATATTTTAGTGGTGGATGATGAGCCTGCTTTAGTGAGCTATTTGAAAGAATTGCTGGTAAATGAGGGCTATCGTGTAACCACTACTACAGATAGCCGGGAAGCACTTGATCTAATCGAATCAAAAGATATGGATTTCAGTTTGTTGATTAGCGATCAGACTATGCCACACCTGACAGGCATTGAACTGGCAAGCCAGTTAAAACAAAAAAAAATATCGATTCCTGTGTTAATTTGCACAGGGTATAGTGAGTTTCTGGATGAAAAAACTCTGAACCTGGTGGGTGTGTCGCAACTTTTAATTAAACCTGTCCAGCCTCATTTGCTTTTCCAGAGAGTTTCTTCACTCCTCGGTCCTAAAATAAATTTGAACCTGTAAAGCTCCACATAGCAAGAGTGAGCCGGTTTAGAATGAGACTAGCTCCTGTTAACTTCCTGTTTTCTAAGTTTTTCCTCTGCAATTCTTCGCAGCCTGGTTTCCTGTTGCAGATGGCGGATAGTAAAGTGTCGAAACAGAAACCAGATGTTGAGGGTGGCCAGAATGGTAGCACCCAGGTTCACCAGGAAAAGCTGTAGTTGCAGATGCTCAAGTTTGCTTTCTATATCGATGGTATCGCTGATCAGCGTGATTGTATAACTTCCATCATACAATTCAATGTTATTGGTAAGGGTGATTGTATCTCCTGTTGCTGCAATTCTGCGCTTGTATTTACTTAGTGCAAAACCATTATGATTTTTAAGATTCAGGCTTACGACGGTCTGATAGTCCTGCCCCCAGGTTTTAAAAAACCATTCAATCAGGGCATAGTTCTGTGAAATAAGACCCTCACGAGCCAGTTGAGAGAGTAGTTTGATATCAGTTTGTTGTGACTCCTTAAAGTCGTTGAGGTAATTTGAGCGTTGCTGGTTATAAATAAACATATTTCCTATCACCAGGAACACGATAAATAACAGGACCAGGCTAATCAGTGCAATTCGGGGGAAGATATTTTTCACGCTTAATTACCAGTCTCTAATGGAAGTGTACCTTGCAAAGGTGCAATGAGTTCTCGAAGTTTGCCATATTCTTCCAGTTTTGCAGGAATAATAGCGGTAGTGCCTTTTTTTATGTTTTGCAAAATATCACTTGCTCCGGTTTGCTTATGCAGATTCTGCAATAGTTGACTCAATGTGTTTATTTTTTGTTGAGGTAAACCTGCCCTGGCGACAAACAGGTGTGTTGGTATTTCTGGTGACCATTGTATGGCTTTTAGGCCACGTGATTGATATTCATTCAGCACTTCTTCTTTAACTCCACCAGCATCGTATTTCCCCAGGAGTACTGACAGGGCGACATTATGATGATTCGTCAAATGCGTATATTCAGAAAGGTCTTCCAGCTGAATACCCGCATCACTTAGCATGCTAATCGGCAGTAAGCTGCTCAGAGTCGAATCGGGGTCACCCAATGCAAACTTTTTGCCTCGCAGGTCTTTGAGGGATTTTATGTTGCTATCCTGCCGTACAATAATGGCACCACGAAATAATTTTTTGCCGGAGAAGCTGAGCCTGCCAAGCGGGGTAAACTGCTTATTATTCTGAGTCAGTTTAATGTAGAGTGACGGGCCTAAAAATGCAAAATCCACTTTTCCCTGTATAATGGCTTCAATGTGATCATTATAATCGCTGCCTACCCGGATAAGAATGTCCTGACCCATTTGTTTTGCAAGGTAATCAGTTAACGGAGTGAAGCGCTCTATTAACGTTGTCGGGTGAAGATAGGGATGAACTCCGAATATAAGGGGCCGGTCATTATTTTCAGCGGCCTGTAGCGGAGTAAATAATGACAGAAAAAACAATATCAGGATAAATTTTAAAACTATATTGTAAGTGCGCATTTCACTAAACCTAATTGATTCATATGTTAATTGTAAAGGTTAATAGTCTCATAAATTATAACTTGCTGACGTTATGATTGCATTTTTGCGGTGAGATAGTCTGAAAGTGATTTTCTCAGGCACTAAAACTATACAGGTAAAATTATCCCAAATGCCATCAATGTTAGACTAGCATATCATTTGATATCTCCTGTCTGAAGGCTTTTGCAATGACTGGAAATACGGGCTGTAAAGGCGGGGTAAAAATATGCTGGTTTAGCTGGCTGACGACGATAAGTTCTACACCCGTCCCGCTTAAAAAACATTCATCAGCCTGCAGGATGTCATCGATGGTAAGACTGGTTTCTGTGGTGCTTATTGCAAGTTTTTTGGCGATTTGCAAGATAACGTCCCAGGTGATGCCCTGCAACAGACCATCGCTGATTTTCGGGGTCATTAACACCCTGTCTTTAATCATGAAAATATTATCGACTGTCCCTTCAGTGACAAAACCATTCACATTTAGCATTAGGGCTTCGTCCATACCGGCTTCATTCGCTTCAATACGAGCCAGAATGTTGTTCAGGTAATTGAGACTTTTGATTTTAGGGTTGAGGCATTCAACCGGCATTCTCCGTGTAGTAGCAACTAACAGTTTGATACCCTGCTGTATGTCAGCTGTATTAACCACAGTTAGTGTAGTGTCCTGTACTGAGCACATATAAACGAGCAGTACAGGACACTACACTAGTTCATCGTCTATAATAAATAAATTGGCCTTTAGGCATTTCAGGGGATCTATACCCAGGGAACCGACACCCCGGGTAACAACCAGACGCAGGTAACCGGAATCAGAGGGGTATTTTTCGATAATTTGTTGGATAGCCAGCTGAATCTGTTGCATGCTTAACGGGATGTTAAGCGAAATAGCTGCTGCAGATTGTTGCAATCGTTGCAGGTGAGCTTCCATTTTAAAAACTTTATTGGAATAAAATCTTAAACCTTCAAATATGCCATCGCCATATAACAGTCCGTGATCAAATACTGAAATCTGTGCTTCATGAGCAGCTATAATTTTATTATTAATCCAGCAAAGTGCTTGTTGATTCATCAGGGTCCCGCTAATAGGTCAATACAAGTGACCTATTATCATGAGTGTTTTAAGCTTATAATGTCAACTCTATTGACGTATTATTTTAAAGCATATGAAATCGAGAGAACAGGAACTGAATGAAGCGCTGGAAGCGATGCACTTCGGTTTTAGAGCGATGGTAGATAAACCGGATAAACGACTTGCTGAATTAGGCTTTTCACGTATTCATCATCGAATTTTGTATTTCATTGGACGAAATGAGTATTGCAGTGTGAGTGAATTATTGAAAATACTGGGAGTCACCAAGCAATACCTGAACCGACCGCTAAAAACTCTTCTCAGCGAAGGTTTTATTAGTCAACAGCCTGATAAACAGGATAGAAGAATAAAGCGCTTAAGCCTGACAGATAAGGGCAGTGAACTTGAGTTTGAATTAACCGGCGTCCAACGTCGCCGTTTTGCGGAAATATTTGAACAGGTAGGCGTTACAGCGGAATTAAACTGGCGGGAAGTGATGCAAAAGTTGGCAGGTCATATCAGGTTTTGAGCAAGATGATGTATATCTGTCCATCCGATACGCTCCTGTTTTTTAAATAAAGACAGCAATTTACTGGTATCGAAGCTATGCATTGATAATTATTGATAAAACATTATATTAATGTTAACTAATATACTAATTTAATAAGTTGAACGCGGTATAATCACATAAGTTATTTTTTTTATTAATAGGTTGCAGAATTGATGGTTAAAAAGCTGCTGAATTTTTCTTACAGCTATCCTAAATCAGTTATATTTTTACTGATTGCGCTTACCCTGGCGGTTGCGCCCATATTGCCGCGCCTGCAATTTGATATTTCTGCGCAAAGCTTAATGGTGAAATCAGATCCGGACTGGTTGGCTTATCAGAAGTCTTTAAATGATTTCGGTTCTGATTCAACAATTATTATTGTGCTTTCTGATGATGAGCTGTTTAAAACATCGAAGTTAACCCTGATAAAAGAGGCGCTGAATAAGCTTTTAAAGCTGGAGTTTATTAAGGGTAGCAGCAGTCTGTTTAATGTACCTAATGTCAAGGAAGTAGATGGGTACATTGAAACCAAGCCTTTTTTGCTGGAGTTCCCGCAAACAGAGGAACAGGTAAACCAGTTAATAGACGATGCACTATCAAATGCCATGGTGGCAGGAAACCTGGTGTCTGCTGATCGAAAAACGATGGCGATCAACCTGTTTATTGATGATAGTAAACATTATGCGGGCAGAGATGCTGAGATAACCGGTTCGATTAAAAAGATTCTGGATCCTTTAAAGAAAAACCTGTCGACTGTTTATCAAATGAGTTCCCCCTATGTGCGGGAGCAGATATCAAATCAGATTCAACTCGATCAACGATATATTCTGCCCGCGGCACTGCTGGTGTTGTTAGTCGTTTTAGGGCTTAGTATGGGACGATTAAATTGCTCAATTGTGCCCCTGTCTTCAGCTACCATAAGTATAGTCATGATACTTTCTTTTATGGCTTATATGGAAATACCAGTGAATGTGCTGACCTCCATTATTCCAGCCTTACTGATAATTATTGGCTCTACAGAAGATGTGCATTTAATGGCTGAATATCACTCGGGCATACGAGCGGGACTAAGCCGTGATGAAGCGGTTCAACGATTACCTGTTAATCAAAGTCTGGCTATTGTATTGGCATTTGTCACAACTTTTATGGGTTTTCTATCTATAACGGTTAATGACCTAGAATTATTACGCGAATTTGGTTGGCTGGTGGCGTTTGGTCTACTTATTAATTTTATGATAACCACGTTGTTTGTGCCTGCTTATCTACGTTTATTTGGTGGAACAGGTATTGGCTTGCAGAACCGTAAAAATGTCTTCCAGATTATGGCCAACACTATTTTTTCAGTGGTTATACGGCTGAAAAAAACAACCCTGTTTTTGATGATGTTAATTGCCGCCTATTTTGCCTGGGGTGCCCAGTTTTTACAGGTCAATAATAATACGATGGCCTATTTTGCAGAAGATTCGGAAATCAGGCAGCGTGCTGATGGCATTCATTCAAGCCTGGCAGGTATGCAGACTTTTTCTATTATTCTGGATTCATCGATAGAGGGAACATTTAAGAAAGTTCGTTATCTGGCAGAAATTGATAAAATTCAGCAGTTTATAAATGAGCGAGCCGTGTTTGATAAATCCTTGTCATTTGCCGATTTTATCAAATTGACTCACCAGGTGATGGAAGGGACGGCTCAGCCAGAGTTGCCGATGGAAGATGAGGTGGTTGGGGTCTATATGGAATTTGTACAATTCGAGGCCGTCAGTAGTTATGTCAACCCTGATTACAGCAGTGCCCGAATCCTGGTAAGACACAATGTCGGTACATCGAATGAGTTAAAACTGGAGTTTGATAATATCAGACACTTTATCAGGGATGATCTAAAGTCGAACCTTAAGGTCACACTGACTGGAGAGTCGGTGTTGAATAATAATGCTGCCGATGCGATGGCAAAGGGGCAGATTCAGTCATTAATATTAATGATAGTCGTTATTTTATTGCTGGTTTCGCTGTTATTTGTAGATTTACGCGCAGGATTAATAGCGTTGATCCCGAATGTCTTTCCGGTCATTGTTCTGTTCGGAGTGATGGGTTATTACCACATTCCTCTGGATTCCGGGACGACCATGGTGGCAGTTATTGCGTTAGGAATTAGTGTTGACGATACTATTCATTTCTTAAGCCGCTATCATTTTTTTACGCGAAGGAATGATAATGTTGAAGAAGCTTTGCGCAAAACAATTGAACATGAAGCCACTCCTATTACAACGACATCACTGGCGTTGGCTTTAGGTTTTTCAACCTTGATGTTGTCCAGTTTTGAACCGGTAGTGTATTTTGGTGCTTTGAGTGCGCTGGTCATGGTGATGGCCATGTTTTCAACGTTCATGCTGACTCCTATTCTTCTTTCATATATCAAGCTTGTGACAGTCTGGGATATGTTGTCGCTGAATCTGAAAGTTGATGTGTTGAGCAATAGCCCTGTTTTCAAAGGATTGAGGAATTTTCAAATTAAACAGGCTATTTTCTCCGGTACTATTAAAGATGTATCTCAAGGTGAAGTCATTA
>CALCSG010000549.1 GCA_937894085.1 uncultured Gammaproteobacteria bacterium
TGAGTTGAATTCGGGTAAGCATTAAACGATCCAGTAATTAATTTATTAATAATAACAATGAATTAAAGAATATTGTTTTCCCCATGCCTGTGATTTGTAAAAGTTTTTTACAACTACTTAAACTTACTGTAAAAAAAGCTGACACTGAAAACCGAATAATTGAGTACATAACAAATGAATAACTCAATTGCTAAAACCATCCTTTAGACTATTATTTTTACGATGGTTCGCGGCAAGTTCAATACACTATTTTCGCTAATTTTGATAGCTGCTGAGACCTGCTAGTGCTGCACGAGATCAGTTTGTCCTGCACTTTTTCCTGTTTTAAAAAAAATAATATATTTTGTAAGAAATCGCCAGTGGAATACGACAGATAAATAATCGCAGCTTTCGAGCTGCTTACCTGGCCATTTATCTGGAAACGAATATGCTGGCAACCTTACCTTTACTGGAATCAACTACATTCCCACTCATCACCCGACATCGTCTGCAAACTCTGCAGGTCAACCTGGGCTACCAATGTAATCAAAGCTGCCTTCACTGTCATGTGAATGCCGGTCCTCATCGCACTGAGATGATGGACGCTGAAACGCTGAAATTGATTCTTCCTGTTTTGCAGGCACAAAATATCGATACGCTGGATCTGACCGGAGGAGCACCGGAATTACATCAGGGTTTCCGTGATTTGGTGGTAGAAGCACGAGGCGCTGGCGTGCATGTTATCGATCGCTGTAACCTGACGATTCTGTTTGAGCCGGGCCAGGACGATCTGGCTGAATTTCTGGCCGAGAATCAGGTCGAGGTGGTTGCCTCGTTGCCCTGTTATTCGCTGGAAAATGTCGACAGACAACGCGGCAACGGGGTGTTTGACAAAAGCATTGCGGCCTTGCAAAAGTTAAATAGCCTGGGTTATGCCAGGCCCGGAAGCGGCTTAAAATTAAACCTGGTGTATAACCCGCAAGGCCCAACTTTACCACCCGATCAACAGATACTCGAACAGGATTACAAACGCGAGCTGGGTAAGCACTTTGCTATCGAATTCAATCAACTATTCGCTCTTAGCAACATGCCGATCAAAAGATTTGGTTCCACCCTGCTGTCAAAGGGACAGTTTCATGATTACATGGATCTATTAAAAGCGAACTACACACAGTCCAATCTGGAACAGCTGATGTGTCGTTCACTGGTCAGCGTAGACTGGCAGGGTAAGTTGTATGACTGTGATTTTAATCAACAGCTTGGGCTTAAACTGGCGGACGAAACAACAACTCATTTACGCGATTTACTAGTAGCTCCATTAGGCAATAAACCCGTTTGCGTAGCCGATCATTGTTTCGGCTGTACGGCTGGTCAGGGTAGTAGTTGCGGAGGAGCGTTGTAAATAATGCAAGCTAACACCCGTAAAAGAATTCTCATTATTTTTCTTATGGTGGCTATTGCGGCCATTTTTTTCCATTTTAATTTGCACCATCTACTAACGCTGGATGGTATCAAGGCCGGTCAAAACCAGTTTCAGGCGTTATTGAGCGCTAACCCATTGCTGGTGGGCAGCGCCTTTTTTGCACTGTATGTTCTGGTTGCTGCCCTGTCATTACCGGGTGCGGCCGTGATGACACTCGCTGCCGGAGCCCTGTTTGGCCTGCTATGGGGGACTTTGATTGTATCCTTTGCCAGCTCGATAGGGGCCTCACTGGCATTCCTGGTTTCACGCTATTTGCTGCGGGATGCGGTGCAACAGCGTTTTGGCAATCGACTGCAAGCGATTAATGAAGGGGTGGAGAAAGATGGTGCTTTTTACCTGTTTACCCTGCGTCTGGTGCCAGCCTTTCCTTTTTTCCTGATCAACCTGTTAATGGGACTCACCACGATTCGTATTGCAACTTTTTACTGGGTTAGCCAGCTGGGCATGCTGGCAGGAACGCTGGTGTTTGTAAACGCAGGGACTCAGCTGGCGCAACTTAATTCTGTTTCCGGCATTCTGTCGCCAACCCTGGTGCTGTCATTCCTGTTGCTGGGTATTTTTCCATTGCTGGCAAAGAAAATACTGTCGATACTGAAAGCTCGAAAGGTGTATGCCGGTTATCAAAAACCAGCTCATTTTGATCGTAACCTGGTCGTTATCGGTGGCGGTGCCGGTGGTCTGGTAACGGCGTATATTGCGGCAGCCGTTAAAGCCAAAGTGACCCTGATTGAAACACATAAAATGGGTGGTGACTGTCTAAATTATGGTTGCGTACCGAGTAAGGCATTGATCAGGAGCGCAAAGCTGGCGCACCAAATGCGACATGCAGATCAGTATGGCCTGCAAAGCGCACAGCCGGAATTTTCATTTCGTAAAGTCATGCAACGGGTACATGACGTAATCGCAGCGGTTGAACCACACGATAGCATCGAGCGTTATACCGCTTTGGGGGTTGAAGTATTACAGGGTTATGCCCGCCTGGTTGATCCCTGGACGGTGGAAATTAAACTCAATGATGGCTCTACTCAAACCTTAACCAGCCGCAGCATTGTTATTGCGACAGGTGCCCGACCCTTCGTACCACCGTTACCGGGTCTCGATGAAGTCGGTTATGTCACCAGCGATACGCTGTGGGATGAATTTGCCAAACTGGATGCAGCGCCCAAACGCCTGGTGGTACTGGGTGGCGGTCCCATCGGTTGCGAACTGGCCCAGAGTTTTGCCCGGCTGGGTTCGCAGGTAACTCAGCTTGAGATGGCACCGCGAATCATGATTCGTGAAGACGAGGAAGTTTCTGAACTGGCTAAAGCGAGCCTCGAGAGTGATGGCGTATCTGTATTGACCGGGCATAAAGCACTGCGTTGTGAACTGGTAGACGGCAAAAAAATCCTGTGGGCTGAGTTTAACGGCGAGCAGCAACGCATCGAATTTGATGTACTACTGTGCGCCGTGGGTCGTGCGGCGAGGCTGGAAGGTTACGGGCTGGAGGAACTGGGCATACAAACTCAGCGCACCATAGTCACCAATGACTACCTGGAGACTCTGTACCCCAATATCTATGCTGCTGGCGATGTAGCGGGGCCTTATCAATTTACCCATACCGCTGCGCATCAGGCCTGGTATGCCGCAGTAAACGCTCTGTTCGGCCAGTTTAAAAAATTCAAAGTGGATTATCGGGTGATTCCATGGACGACTTTTATCGACCCCGAAATAGCCCGCGTCGGTTTGAACGAACAGGAAGCCAGGGAAAAGGGTATCGCCTATGAAGTGACCCGTTACGGGCTGGATGACCTGGATCGAGCCATCACCGATGGTGCCGCTCATGGATTTGTCAAGGTGCTCACGCAACCCGGTAAAGACCGCATTCTGGGTGTCACGCTGGTGGGAGAACACGCCGGTGACCTGCTGGCGGAATTTGTGCTGGCGATGAAACAGGGACTGGGGATGAACAAAATACTGGGCACTATTCATGCCTATCCCACCTGGGCCGAAGCCAACAAATATGTTGCCGGAGAATGGAAACGTAACCATAGCCCGCAGAAACTGCTGGTCTGGCTGGAAAAATACCATACCTGGAGACGCTGACAGCATGATTAAAAAATTCTCAGCTGAAGGGTTTCTGTTACTGGTTATATTGATAATGGGCAGCCTGCAGAATGTTGTTGCGCAGGAGTTTGAGCATACGCTGTGGGACAAGTTGCTGACACGGCATGTGGTAGCTGTTGATGGTGGTTCGGCTACTGCGGTGGATTACCTGGGCATGCTAAAAGATCGTGCCCAACTACAAAATTACCTGGACAAGCTATCGACACTCAGCCAGCAGGATTTCGACCGGATGAATGCCAATTCTCAGCTGGCATTGCTGATCAATGCGTATAACGCAGCGACCGTGGATTTAATTTTGAGCATTTATCCTGAGCTTGAATCCATCAGGGATCTGGGTGGGTTTTTTAGTTCCCCGTGGAAAAAAGAGTTTATCAGCCTGTTGGGTGAGAAATATTCTTTAGATGATATCGAACACAAGATGATTAGAGGTTCCGGTCGATACCATGATCCACGCATTCATTTTGCGCTGAACTGTGCCAGCATCAGTTGTCCGCCCTTGCGCGCGCAAGCCTATCTGGGCGATCAACTGGATGCTCAACTGGAACAGCAGACTCGCCTGTTTCTGTCGAATTCAAACCACAACAGAAGTGCAGCAGGCAGGCTGGAAATATCTTCCATTTTTAAATGGTACCGGAAAGACTTCGAGCAAGGCTGGAAGGGTATTAACTCATTAAATGAATTTTTAGTCGTTTATGCCGATGCAATGAAGCTGTCACCAGACCTCATTCAAGGCCTGATAAACAACACTATCGAAATTGATTTTATGGACTATGACTGGGGACTCAATGCAAAAAACTAAATCAGCTTTATGGCATATTGTTAAGGCTTCGAAAGCGTTGGGTATTCTGCTGCCGGCATTTATCAGCCTCAGTGTCCAGGCAGAACAAATTAAGGAGGAACCTGTAACGGTATCCGTTTATGTCGATAATGACGCGTTGACAGGTGGCAATAAGGATGAAGATTACACCGGCGGTTTTGCGATAACCTATTCCGGAACCAACGCTACCAACCATCCCTTTTCAATCGATAAAGGATTAGTGTGGATTAACAGACTGACTGGTATTTCCTCAGCGGAAGAGGCCGCTCATTCCTGGCACTCCTGTGAAGCGGGATTAACCGCTTTTACCCCAACTGAAAAAACAATTGAACAGGCAATTGTTAATGACCGACCCTATTCCAGCCTGATTTACCTGTCAAATACACAGCAGACAGTGGATGAAAAATCCCGCTCAGCGATCATCTCAAGTTTAACTCTGGGTTTTTTGGGGCTGACCCTAACCGGTGAAGTTCAAAATACTATCCATGGGGCTATTGGCTCCGATAAAGCTGAAGGGTGGCATAACCAGATTTCCGAAGGTGGTGAACCGACTTTCAAATACTCAGCCACCTGGCAAAAATACCTGATTACCAATAATAAGAATTTACAGGCAACTACATCACTCGGGTTAAGTATCGGTTACCTGACTGAAGCCGTTGCCGGAGCCAGTTTTCGCACGGGTTTACTGCGCACACCCTGGTGGAGTTTTAACGTGCATAACAGTAACTATGGTGAAAAATCAAATATCACTGTACCTACAACCACGTTTCTTGATGAGTTCTATTTTCTAGCCGGAGCCAATATGAAACTTCGAGCTTATAATGCTTTCCTGCAGGGACAGTTTCGTGACAGTGCCGTGACCTATTCAATTGCTGAACTTGAACCGTTAGTGTATGAAGGCTGGATCGGTGTTGGTGGTGAGCTCAAATCAGGTATTCGTCTGAGTTATCTTCTCAGGTATCAGTCCAGTGAACTGAAAACCGGGTTAGCGGATAGAGGTTTTAGTTATGGCGAATTGATTGTGAGTTATAAGTTTTAACTCGTAATAATAAATAGAAATTTATCAATTGGTTTTCTTTGGCAGTATAAAAGCATAGTGGAGCTATTATCTTGAATATAGAATTAATCGTTTTTACAGGCCTGATAGCACTGGCCTCTATCCTGTTATCCCCGCGCACCCAGTCTTTGCCCAGCTTTTTTCTGGGGCGTACTGCTACGGGTGGCAGTCCCGCTTTATTCACCCTGGTTTTTTCTCAGGTAACTACCTGGATATTTGCCCGTTCCTTAATGAATGCGGCTATTCTGGGTTTTTATTACGGCGTGTGGGGAACCCTGGCGTATGCGGCGTATTACCTGTCGTTTATAACTGGCGCTTCGATTATAGACAGCCTGAGATTCCGGCACGGCTATAATAATGTACAGAGCTTTCTATACGACCGTTTTGGCCGGGCTGGCACTGCCTGTTATAACTTTGTTATCGGCTTGCGTCTGGTCAGTGAGGTATTTGCTAATCTGCTGGTGATTGGTATTCTGTTTGGTGCTGCCGGTAGTGATATGTATACGCTGAGTATCCTGGCTTTTGCATTCGTCACACTACTGTATTCTATGGCCGGTGGTTTGCACGCTTCATTACGCACCGATGTTTTACAGATGATCGTTTTTCTGGTCACACTGACGGTACTGTTAGTGTTTGTTATCAGTGACGATAGTTTTTCGCTGAGTCAGTTTGCTTTCAAACCTTTTGTATTTAATGAGCCCGGCCCGGTGTTATTAGCCGTGGCACTGTTACAGGTGTGGAGTTACCCGATGCATGATCCGGTGATGATGGATAGAGGTTTTCTGGCCGACCGCTCTACCACAAGACGTAGTTTTTATCATGCGGGATGGATCAGTATCCTGTGTATTATGGCTTTTGGTAGCCTCGGTATTTTTGCCGGTGCGAACGTTATCGGCGGTGAAACCATGAATGCCACATTGACCCGTTTACTTGGCGAAATTCCCATGCTGCTGTTCAGTGCCACACTGATTATTTCTGCCATGTCAACACTCGACAGTACGCTGTCCAGTTCATCAAAATTATTGATCGTTGATATGCAACTGGTCGATCCCAGTATTCGTAAGGGACGCATCGCCATGCTGTTATTCATGCTACTGGGATTGCTCATGGTGTTTATGGGCAATAAAGATTTATTCAGTGCGGTGGCAGTGAGTGGAACCGCTTCCATGTACCTGGCACCGGTAATCTTCTTTTCATTATGGGGTGGACGAACTGATATTCCAGTATGGAGTTACCTGGGCAGCTTTGTGCTGGCGGTTACTGGAGCTATTTTATACTTCACCGAATCGTCATCCTATACGGTGCTGATGGGTGATTATCACAAATACACCAAATTGCTGTTTA
The DNA here is from genome assembly GCA_937894085.1 of uncultured Gammaproteobacteria bacterium. Taxonomy (GTDB): domain Bacteria; phylum Pseudomonadota; class Gammaproteobacteria; genus JACNJF01. The sequence continues at coordinate 6,787 of CALCSG010000549.1, forward strand.
TTTCAGCGACGGTGATGACGGGTGGTTGCCTGTTATTCTGGGCAGGCGCTAAAACGGCAGCCCAGCCGGTAAAAATGGCACAAAATCCAGTCTGATGGGAACCTCCGTGCTTAACCTGGGAACTGTTACATCCAGCCTGCTGATATTCGGAGGCCCGTACAGCAATCTGGCGGCAACCCGGGCCGTTTTAGCCACCGCAAAATCTCCGGCTATTCCATCATCCTCAATAATCTGCACCGGCGATGTAGTGGCCTATGGGGCTGAACCTGAGCAAACCTGCCGGTTGCTTATTGAGTCTGGTATACAGGTCGTGATGGGTAATTGTGAAGAATCGCTGGCTAACGACAGTAGCGATTGCGGCTGTGGTTTTGATGAAAACATGCTGTGTTCACTGCTGTCACAAAAATGGTATCGATACGCCCGGCAAAATATCAGCAGGCAAAGCAGGGAATGGATGAGCGGACTGCCGACAGCGATAGCATTTGACTGCTACGGAAAAAAATTCCGCGTAATCCATGGCGGTATCAAGCAGATCAATCAATTTATATTTTCTTCGACGCAAGCACATATAAAACAACAGCAGCTTGATGAACTAATGGTCGACTGCATCATAGGCGGGCACAGTGGCATACCATTTGGTCAGACGCTGGGGGAGCAATACTGGCTCAATGCGGGCGTTATCGGTGTACCGGCGAATGACTCCACGCGGCAGGGCTGGTACCTGTTAATTGAACCCTTTAATGACCGCATTAATATCAGCTGGCACCGACTGGAGTATGAGTTTGAAAAAAGTGCCAGGGCAATGTTGCAGGCCGGATTAGATGAATATGCAGAAAGCCTGCTGACAGGTCTGTGGCCGAGTAGCGATGTATTACCCGTTGCGGAACAGTCTGCGCAAGGTCAACCATTGAACATTCCGGATTTAACCATTCATCTGTAGATTATTGAAATCGACTGACTTGTTAAAGACTCGAAATTAAACCACCCAACGCTAACAATAATCCGCTGAAACTAATCCGGCAAAAAAACGGCAGGGTGCAGGGTATCGATAGACTGTACGTCACTGATGCCATTTTTTTACCTCGTTCCAGTCGGGTGAATCCTACGCTAACTATCTTTGCTCTGACCCTGCGCCCGGGTAAACATCTGGCAGATAAACAGTAGTACGTAAAAAATATTTTTTTTAATTCTGTAAGAAAAACACAATTTCTCCGACTAAACCATTACAAATCATTTTTGGAGAATTCAAGCATGTGTAGCACGCCTCGAGGGGGAACCCGAATAAACCGTCCATTGAGTGTAGCGTTAGCTACTCCCTCTGATTTTGCGAGAATGTTAAGAGAGTCAAGCATCAGGGTTGAACAATGGCAAATTATGAAAAGACAACACATGCTTAACTCTGTAATACCACATGTAAAAGTGACACAGATTAAACGTGTCAGCTGTCCTGCTCATCTGTACCAGTTAAAAAATTCACTGGCTGAAATCAAACCCAGTGAAACATTAAGAGTCATCACTAATAGCATTGCAGTTCGTAATGACCTGACAGCAGCCTGTCAGATACTTGGGCATAAGGTGAGACAGATCAATACTGATTCAGAAACCAGTAAAGACCTTTACATTACTCGCTCACATTAAAACGATTACATCATTTGATAACCTAAAACTGGAGAATTAAAAATGAATAAAATAACGGCTGGAATCCTGTCAGGGCTGATCGCCACAAGTGTATTATCAGCGCTCATGGTCATGAAGGGAATGATGGGGCTAATGCCCGATGTAGATGTCATCAATATGCTAGCACAACGCATGGGAAGCGGTCCTGCAATGGGCTGGATTGCCCACTTTATGATAGGTGTGGTTGGCTATGGCATTGGTTATGCGCTGATTTTTAGTTCACTGCCATTGGACGGGCACTCTGTACGTGGTATGGCTCTCGGTGTGGCAGGCTGGTTGGTAATGATGGTGGTATTGATGCCAATGATGGGGGCTAGTTTATTTGGCCTTCAAATGCCAGGCGGTATGATGGCTCCCATTGCTACTTTGATGCTACACATTATTTTCGGATTGGTACTCGGTCTGGCTTATGCAAAGCTAAGTAGTAAATAGCTAAAGGATTAGAGCGCCATGCATAGCAATTTTATAATATTCTCTATTTCTTCACTACTGACAACAATAGTCCTGCAATGGTTATGGGCTCCGGCAATCTGGCTCCTTTTGCTCATTGTCCCATTAATCATGCTGGGTTTGCTGGATATGTATCAGACCAAACACGCATTGATACGTAATTATCCACTGTTCGGAAGAGGTCGCTGGGTGATGGAATGGTTTCGTCCCTTCATACGTCAATATCTTTTAGAATCAGACACGGATGGAACGCCGATAAATCGTATGTTTCGTAGTATTGTTTACCAGCGTGCTAAAGGGGTGTTGGATACGGTGCCTTTTGGTACACGTGTAGACACTTATCGTTCGGGTTATGAATGGATCGGGCACTCTCTCTCTGCTATTGATGTTGCGCAGATAAATTCTGATCTGCTACGTGTTAGTGTCGGTGGTCCGGACTGCCTGAAACCCTATCAGGCAAGCATATTTAATATATCGGCAATGAGCTTTGGAGCCCTAAGCCGGAATGCCATTCTTGCGCTTAATGGTGGTGCTCAAAAGGGTGGTTTTTATCATAATACCGGTGAAGGCGGCATCAGCCCTTACCATATTGAACCGGGTGGAGATCTGGTGTGGCAGATAGGCACCGGGTATTTTGGATGTCGAGGTGAAGATGGTCGATTTTCTGCCGAACTTTTCCGGCAGAAGGCTGACATGCCGAATGTCAAAATGATTGAAATAAAACTTTCACAGGGGGCAAAACCAGGACATGGCGGTATTCTTCCTGCTGACAAAAACACCCCTGAAATTGCTGCAATTCGTCATGTTCCTGTTGCCACTCAGGTGGATTCACCCGCTACTCACACGGCGTTTAGCACGCCACTTGAGCTACTCGATTTCATCAAATTGCTGCGCAACCTTTCAGGGGGGAAACCGGTAGGCTTTAAACTGGCTATCGGACGCAAGAGTGAGTTTATTGCTATCTGTAAAGCGATGGTCACAACGGGCATAAAGCCTGACTTCATTACCGTTGATGGTGGTGAAGGTGGAACGGGAGCGGCACCGCTAGAGTACAGTAATTCTGTCGGTATGCCTCTGCGCGAGGGATTAGCTTTCGTCGATGATTGTCTGACGGGTTTTGCTGTGCGTCAGGATATTCGCATCATTGCTTCAGGAAAAATACTCACGGGTTTTCATTTGGTTAAAAACCTGGCTCTGGGAGCCGATCTCTGCAATAGCGCCAGAGGTATGATGCTGGCATTGGGTTGCGTGCAGTCGCTCACCTGTAACACTAACCACTGCCCTACGGGGGTCGCTACTCAAAATCCCCGTCTTTATCGAGGACTGGTGGTGACTGACAAAACACAACGAGTGGCTCAATTTCACCATAAAACGGTACATGCCACGGCTGAAATTTTAGCCTCCGCTGGACTTCAGCATAGTTCAGACCTTACTCGTACCCATATCTATCGACGGGTTGATCAGCAAATGGTCAGTCGTTACGACCAGATATTTCCGTATATCAAACGGGGGTGCCTGTCAGAAAATAAACCACCCGAGTCCTGGAAGCTGGATATGGATGAAGCGAGCCAGGAAAGTTTTATCCCTCTTCAGTGTTTAACTCGCATCAATAATCACTTCTTTGAAATCGAAACATCTCAAAAAATAACAGACAAGTTAAGTGGAGAAACTGTATGAAGGCATCTGACCTTTTCATCAAAGCACTTGAAGCGGAACAGGTCGAGTATATCTTTGGTATTCCCGGAGAAGAAAATCTTGATTTACTGAATTCACTGAACTTCCTGAAGACATCGCCAGAGAGCATACCGATGTTGCTGTCATTTTGAAAAGCCGCTTCGAATACCCGCATGCCAGCGAAAAGTCATTGAATGATGCACTGGAAATGATTCAACAGGCTAAACATCCCTTGCTGTTGATCGGCGCAGGGGCAAACAGAAAACAGACGACCCATGTGTTACGTGATTTTGTAGATAAAACAGGCATCCCCTTTTTCAGCACACAAATGGGTAAAGGTGTTATCGATGAACGACATACCCTGTTCATGGGTAATGCGGCACTCTCCAGTGAAGATTACCTGCACAGAGCCATTGAGTCAGCTGACCTGATTATTAATGTAGGCCATGATGTGGTGGAAAAGCCCCCTTTTATCATGGGAGAGATTAATGAGCAGGATGTATTAAGCGCTAATCCGGAAGGAACCTGTTCTGCAGGAGCTGCAAAAGTCATACACATCAATAGTGTTCCTTAATGATAGTTTGAGCTTTTTCCTGTTACGGTTGTCAAAACCGAAATACATAATCACTTAAAACACTACTGATTTTGAGGACTACCATTTCATGCCAAGAGTAAAATTTAACTTTAACAACGAAGCCGGATTGCAACTGGCCGGATTGCTTGAAACTCCCGATACTGGACAACCCATACTTCAATATGCCCTGTTTGCTAATTGCTTCACCTGCGGTAAAGATATAGCTGCGGCTTCAAGAATTAGTCGAGCCCTGGCTAATAAAGGTATTGCCGTTCTCCGCTTTGATTTCACCGGGCTTGGAAACAGTGATGGTGATTTTTCCAATACTAATTTCTCATCCAATGTTCAGGATCTGATCGTAGCTGCTAAAGCCCTCGAATCAGAATATCAGGCACCAAATTTATTAATCGGCCATAGTCTGGGAGGGGCTGCCGTATTACGTGCAGCTGAACAGTTACCATCGATAAAAGCGATTGCCACCATTGGCTCACCTGCAACCGCTGAACATATCCAGCATTTGTTTGTTGGTGAAAAGAAAACGATACAGACACAAGGGGAAGCAACTGTCAAAATCGGATTTAGAAACTTCAATATAAAAAAGCAGTTTATTGATGACCTGGAAAAGCATTCCAGCGAATATACGATTGCAAGGCTAAAAACTGCACTCATTATCTTTCACTCTCCCATTGATAATATTGTATCAATCGATGAAGCTGCAAAAATATATCAGGCTGCCCGGCATCCCAAAAGCTTTATTTCGCTTGATAATGCCGATCATTTATTATCGAATAAAGAAGATGCTGAGTATGTAGCAAACACACTGGCTTCCTGGGCAAGTCGTTACCTTGACCTTGCAGATATCCCATCGGAAAAAAGCTACGGCAGTGCCCCTGATGTAACCAAAGGGGAAGTTCTGATCACGGAACTGGATCATAAATATTTACGTGGAGTATTCACTAATAATCATCAACTGATGGCCGATGAACCGATTTCTTTTGGAGGTAGTAATCTTGGTCCTGGACCCTATGAATTATTACTTTCTGCACTGGGTACCTGCACGTCAATGACGTTACGTATGTATGCCTCAAAAAAGAAACTTAATATCGAAGAAATCACGGTGCGATTAAAACATGAAAGAGAGCATGCCGAGGATTGTAAAGATTGTGCTGGCAGTATCAAAAAAATAGACAAAATCACACGCTATATCCATATCAAAGGGGACATTACGGCAGAACAGAAATTACGTTTACTTAACATAGCAGATCGGTGCCCTGTACACCAAACTCTGCAAAACAACCCGGAAATAATCACACTCGAAGAATGATTTTTTTAGGTTCAATCGTGAGTAAAGCATAGCCTTCGCTATGGCTTGCGAAGGATTGGACGAGCTATGAAGCCAAATGAGCTACAAAACTGAAAAGTACAAACTGTACAGGGAGAAAAAGGATTAAAAGTAATGCAACCTTTTGTTTTATATATTAGTTTTACAAATCATGGGGCGTACCTATGAATTATTCGGGTTAAGGATACTGTAAAACGAATCAAATATGATGAAATTATATTAAAGCTCAACGGCCGGTAACACTTTGCTGATATTCCCTACAAGCTATAGTCTTCGTCTGGTCTGTGCCAGCTATAGTCTTTCAACTCTGATTACGAGCATTCGAGAGGACTCTCTCATGCATCTCAAAGGTGCCCAACTCCGCCATTCTCCTAAAGCTGCTTTGGATGCTATCGAGAGTTTCTTTGATTATACGGATGAGATTTAGCACGTCGATCGGCTTGTATACCAGCTATTGTGTGGATATCGTGGAAAATAGCTCCTAAGGGTGCTGTCCTATAATCGGGGTCTACTTCCTATAGCGATATCACTATATTTTGAAAGACCGTTTTTATGAAATATGAATGCAGCTTGTATCTAAAACAAGCTGCATTCTATGATAGTGTCGCAATTTTTAGTAAACTATGTGGGTGAACCAACTCATGCGCCAATTAACCTTCTCTATTTGAAATGCTTTTTATAGTTCTCGAGACTTTGTTTTAGCTTAATGGCCGAATTTCTTGCGGTGTCGTAATCTTCTGCCTTGGCAAGGCTCTGGATAGTTGGAACGTAATCAGTCAAAAACAGATGAAGTTGATTATGTGCTTCGCCACTCATGGTGCAACCACTTATCAGCTCACCAAGTTGTGCCTCCAGATGGTTACCCAGTGCGTTTAAGCTGGTCTGGTTTGAATGATCCGCACTAAAAAATGTCTCTTCCATTTTCGATGACATCTTCCGTGTATGGTCATCCATCTCCCATCGATCCCCATTATTCAGGTTAAGTCCACTAGTTGCCGCCTCAGCATTATGGTTGCTATGTCCATGACTATCGTCATTGGCTGCATGCGCTCCAAATGAAAAAATAGAGAAAGAAATGAGAATAATAGAAATACTTTTTTTCATGTTAAATAATCCTTATGTTAATTAGCTTGGTTAATTAATTTAAACAGAACAGTCTGCTGATCATTAAAACGTGGCAGCAGATAATTTTGTGACAAACTATATGATTTTTTATTAATGAAATTAATAGACTATTTAATTAATAAGGAAACGTAAGGTTTTATGTCACAAAGTACAGGGGTACTCCGTATTAATAGTAATGAGATAACTGAATGACGGACGAGGAGCTAATGCAGGCCTATATCAATGGTAACACAGAGGCATTCCAGACACTCTATCAACGACATAAGGGGAGAGTTTTGGGTTACCTTAATTCCAGAATGGCGAGTCAGGATGAAGCTGAGGATGTGTTTCAAGAAGCCTTTGCCAAACTCCATAGATATCGCTTTAAGTACGAGAACGAGATCCCGTTTCTACCCTGGCTATTTACCATTGTGAAAAACACATTGATTGACCACATCAGAAAACGCGATACACGGAACAAGTATCTGCAAACAAATCCAGAGCAGGTAGAGAATACGTCTGATGAAATAGAAACCAGTCTACCCATTGCTGAAGCTATCTCTGAATTATCAAGCCTCGGGACGAAACAACGTCAGGTGCTGGAACTAAGGTTTAATGAAGACCTCTCTTTTGCTGATATTGCAGCACGTCTGGATACTTCGCAAACTAATGTAAGAAAAATAGTGAGCAGGGCGATTCAAAAACTTCGTGGACTGATGCTAGGGGGGGGAGATATAGAGTGATAAACTCAAAGTTATCTGATGCAGAAAAACGATCTCTAAAAGAATTTTGTGATTTTGTTGAATCTGAACCAATGACGCCATCAGCTAAAGTAGAGCTTGAAATTTTGCGGCGCGTGGAGGCTGACCTCTGTCCACAGCAATGGTTTGTTTTTGGAAAACTCTTTGCTATTGAGGCTGTTACAGGGCTAGCAACCCTTTTTGTTTGCCCACAATTTAATCTGGGGTTCGGTGGTCATAATGAGCTACTTCATGCGCTCCATGAAACAGTGGATCCCTTCACCTTCTACTTGATTTGCGGTCTTTTCTTTGTCGTTTTTGGTGCAGCAATCAGTGGCATATTCCTCAATCGTGATGAGATCAGATCCATAAAGAATAGTAAGTACAATTATTATCTAATCTATGCATGTACCGCTTACTTTATATTTGCCCTATTTGGGGCTGAAATATTGATCATTAGCTTAATTCCATGGATTTTTGGTGCCGTTATAGGTAACGCATTTGGTTTTAGCCTGGTGTCACGGATACGGAGTAATTAGGGTTAGGCGTAAATTAAAGTTTCAGGTCAATCTAAATGAAGGATTTCAGATAGTTTTTGGGGTGATCAATTTGATCTCGCATGGCAACTTCGGGTCGTAAAGAGCCAAACAAATAAAGTTCAGGAATGACAGCAATGGAAAAAATTAATTGTTTTTAGACCATGTTTTCAGTCAGTTAATTTCCCCTGGTAATGACACTGCTGCCTATAAAGGTAATTAAATAAACAAACGATTTATTGATTACTACTGGCAGGCAGTGGAAATTTTAAAATAACACGTAATCCGCCTTCCTGTCGATTTTGAGCTATTGCCTGGCCACCATGAGCCAGCATGGTTTTACCTGTGATGGCGAGGCCCAGCCCGAAGCCTCCACTGTTTCTATCGCGGGCTTCGCCGACTCGTGCAAATGGTTTAAATAATTGCTGTAACGATTCTTCTGCTACACCCGGTCCCTGGTCTTCAATGATGAGTTGAAATTCATTGGTTTGAAGTCGGCAGTAAAGACGGACACAGCTATTTTCGGGTGTGTATCGCAGCGCATTTCTTACAACGTTTTCGATAGCCGAGCTAACGATTACCGGATCTACCATCAGTGTAACCGGATCACATAATTCAAAGTTAATTTCACGTTGCGATGCTGCACCTTCAAATTGGGCATCGCGTACAATTTTCTGTATTAACGCAGTGATTTCTACCGGCTTTTTTTCCAGTTGAAACTGTGAAGATTCTATGCGTGCCAGAGATAGTAACCCGGTCACCAGGTTTTCCAGTTCATCGGCTTCCTTTTCTATGCGTGGTAACGCTTTAGCTGAATCGCCAGAGCGTTGTGCCAGCTCCAGTGCAATGCGCAGGCGCGCCAGCGGTGAGCGTAATTCGTGTGATACATCACTCACCAGTTGCCGTTGACTATTCAGCATGTCATTAATTCGATCGGCCATGCGGTTAAAATCGGTCGCCAGAGCACTTACTTCATCTGAACCATTAAGGGTTACCCGGGTGCTGAGATTACCTTCCGCAAAACCCTGAACTGCGTGACGCAGGTGCCGAATGCGCTGACTTAATACGCGGGCCAGAAAAAAACTGACCAGACTGATGATGATTATGGCGGCAGCAAACCATGTCCATATCGGGTAGCGTTGCATCATCTGTGTTGGTTCGAGCTGGCGAACCAGGAAGAGGGGAGGGTCTATGCCGGGCAGAATTGCAATCAGGGTTATATGACCATGTTGCCGAACCACACCTGCTTTAATTGGAAGTGATAACCTGGGTGGCCTTTTGTTTCTGTGTAATTTAAATGGACTCTGGCCCTGGCTATCGAGTAATAGCGGCCTGGTTCCACGAGATTGTTGAAATAGCCAGTGCCGGGTGGCACGACTTCCATCCTGTTGCCATACAGTGGCGACAATATCGGCCTGTGCTTTTAATATGTCTTCGGCACGCTCTATAGCCTCGCTGCCGGAAAATCGTCCGAGTATAAAAAAACTGGAGGCTAGCAGAGCTGCGGTCAGCCAGAAAAATAGAAAAATACGTAGAAAAAGGCTCATGAGTTCACGATATATTGATAGCCCTGTCCACGAACCGTTTTGATACGTGCGCTGCCATCGGCGTGTTGCCCTATTTTACGACGTATCTGGGCCATGTGAGTTTCTATGCGACGGTCATAGGCGGACAATGCCCGCCCCAGTCCATTGAGTGCCAGATGCTCGCGGCTAACGATCAGACCGGCCCGTTGTACCAGTTGTGCTAACAGGTTAAATTCTGCCCCGGTTAAATCGATAGTCTGGCCAGCTATCTGTACAACTCTGGATGCTTCATTCAGTGATAAATCGCCCACGTTAAGCTCCGTCTGTTCTTTATCATTCGATCCACGGCGGATTAATGCTCGAAGTCGCGCTACCAGCACACGCGGACTCACCGGTTTACTGACATATTCATCGGCTCCCAGTTCCAGCCCAAGTACGGTATCGGTATCCTCACCGCGTGCGGTTAACATTAATATGGGTGCTGGCTGATTCGGGTTTATGGCTTTTAATATATCGAAGCCATTCATGCCCGGCATCATAACGTCCAGAATAATGGCATCCCAGTTAGCGGATGTATCATTGATGTGATGTAACGCCGAATTTCCATCGTGTACTACGGTGACCTCAAAGCCTTCCAGCTGCAGGAACTCAGTTAACAGTTCACACAGTGTCTGGTCGTCATCGGCTAATAATAAATGCATAGGTAAAATCTCCTGTACCCCTATTCTGGACGACAATCTGGTGAAT
>CALCSG010000550.1 GCA_937894085.1 uncultured Gammaproteobacteria bacterium
TGGTGAGGCTTACAGAGGATTATGTCTTTTTAGGACGGAAAATCCCTAGTACCCCTTTACCTGGCTGGCTTTCTGATTCCTCTGTAATAGAATCCAGCTTAAGTAATGCGAAACCGATAGACTGGACAGGACCATCATGCAGGTCTGAACCTATTCGCCTGAGACTCTGCTCGTTCAGTTCGACCGCACACGCCCACTGGCCTGTTTTATCCGTAACCGTTGACTCTCAATGAGTTGATGTGCAGTTTTGACTATCCAGTATAAGAACCAGTACAGAATGACACCACTAAACAGAGAAACAATGATTACCAGAATGCGGCCCTCGCGAAGAGTTTCATAGAGCGCTACAGGAGATTTATACAGCTCTACAACACCTATGACATGTTGATGCTTTCTATCCCATACAGGAAAATAGCTTTCCACAAATTTTTCCACATGCTCAGGTAGAAAATGATGCTCCTGTTTGGATTGCTCATTTGCATTGTCTTCCTTGAACACCCTGACTCCGGTAATCGCTTGATTGAGTTCATCATTATCGGTAAAAATTTTACCGATTACCTGCTCATCACTGGACCAGATTATTCTCCTTTGAGTATCGTAAATTGTTACCCGAAATACATCGGGTAAACCTATAATATGTTGAAAAAACTCTTCAAGTTCCTGCTTATCCCTGAGGTCAGTGCTACCTCTGAAGGAAGGTTCAGTGTTATTAATAATTGAGACAGTCTGAATGAACTCAGAGCTAATCGCCATTTCGCGTTGCAATAAATTGTCATGTAAAAATGAAAAAAATAAAATCCCGGATACGACGCTAATAGTAATGATCGAAACAAAACTGGCGATAGCGAATGTTCTGATTAATCCCCAGCGCTGAATAATGGAGGGTATTTTCATTAACTGGTTCTAACTGAGTGAAAGGCCAGTTTATGATTCATCGTAATTCATTTTCTGTGCGATAAGCGCTGCTTCTACCCGATTTTTAACCTGTAGCTTCTGCAAAATATTAGTCATGTAGTGTTTAATCGTTTTTTCACTTAAAAACAGTTCATCGGCGATTTGCTTATTGGTCAGGCCTCGCTCCAGGGCTTTTAATATCTCGCTTTCGCGTTTATTTAATTTATTCAGAAGATCAACTTGACCGGGAGCTTCCTCATTGTATGAATGAACCAGTATATTGGTGGCCAGACTCGGTGTAATAAAAATTTCACCGGCAGAAACCTGGCGTACTCTTTTGATCAACTCCTTACCACCAATACCTTTCAGAATATAAGCGTTAGCACCTGCCTGTAGCGCAGACATAACATCTTTTTCATCCTCTGAAGCCGTCAGCATAATGAGTTTGATGGAGGGTAGAGCTTCATGAATCTCGCGTGCCGCTTCAACGCCTCCACCGGGCATACTGATATCCAGTAAAATTGTATCGGGTATGAAATCATGCGCCATTGTTATGGCATCAGAATAACTGCCACCCTGTCCAATCACTTCAAAATCATCCACTGTGTCGAGTGTGCTGCTGACTCCTTCGCGTAATAAGGGATGATCATCTATAACCAGAATTCGAGTGATCTCAACAGCCATATTTTAGTGCTCCTATGAGTTGTGAATTAGAATGAGATTTACTATAGCAAATTTTAGCCATGATCAATTATTTCAAAAATCGCCATTAGAGCAACTGCTGCCATGATACTTGGTTTTTACCTATCGGTTATGACTGAGCCTGATATAAGTATCATCGTCATAGTTTGTCTGAAACAGTTGTTTTATATACTCGAAAATTTGATCTAACATTTTAAAATTTAAGTACCAATGAAAATCAGTATTTACTTTAGAGTATTGAGCAATTAATAGGCCAGGGCTTACATTGCTGTTTTATAGAATCTTGTTACGCCTGCTTTTCAGATTCTTCAGGTTGTAATTAGAGTGTTTAATTCTCAATTTCAGGAATAGGTGATTAAATTTTCTTATTTTTGATAATTTTCAGGCATTTTTAAAAGAAAGTAAAAATTCAGGTCTGTTTCAGACAACATGTTTCGCTTAAACTGTTACTCTTGAGTTAATATCAGGAATAATCTTAAAGAAATTTGTTCGTGGATTCACTCAGGTAAAATGATTAATAGAAATTAACCATGTCTCCCTCTCTTCGCCAGTTCATGATTATCAGTATCGTCGGTATGACGGTATTGCTAGCTTCCCTGTTGTATTTCCATTTGGAGCTGAGTGAAGGTTATCTTAAAGTTCATCTTGATACGCAAAATAAAAACCTGGCGATTGTATTGCGTAACTCGTTACTGGCAGAGGGCCTTGAAACGATATTGCTAAAAGATCAAAAACAACTAACAAAACAGGAACATGAAAAAATTTCTATAACTTTGGAAAATGAATTACGTTGGGTTCCAGTAGTAAAAGTAAAGGTTTATAGCAAGGATGCGATGGTATTGTTTTCTACCAAGCAGGATGAAATTGGACAATCGGCAAAAAATAATAAAGGGGTACATAGCTCGCTGGCTGGCAAGGCTATTTCGGGGCTGGTACATCGCAATAATGTGAATGATTTTGACAATTTGATCGAAACCTTCTCATTGCATCAACAATATATTCCAGTCAAAAATCAACTCACTAAAGAGACACTCGGTGTTTTTGAAATATATACCGATGTTTCAAAGATTCTGAGCAATTTTGAAGGAAAACAAAAAGTTATCTTCTGGGCTATCGGTGGAATTCTAATGACTTTTTACCTGGCGCTGGCATTTTCTTTTTTTGGTACACATCGACTGCTACGTAAGGAAACTCTTCAACGCCAGAAGCATTTAAATGAGCTACAGACCATACACGCTGAACTTGAGCAACGTGTTGAACAACGTACAGCTGAACTGGATAAATCAAAAACATTTCTGCAATCTGTGATCGATGGTATCAGTAACCCCTTGTTGGTGATTCGACCCGATTTCACCATTGCGTTAATGAACAAAGCAGCCATTAATTTAATTCCACCTGATCAGGATAAAAATAACTTTCGTTATTGTTATCAAATCTCCCACCGTCGTAATGAACCCTGTAGTGGCCCAGATCATCCCTGTTCTTTTGCACAGGTCAAGCAGGATGGTTGTACCGCCAGGTTAAGGCATACGCATTTTGATGCAAATAACCAGCCTATTCTTGTCGACCTGGTCTCAACGCCTCTGTACTCATCTTCAGGTGAGTTTGAAGGTGTGATTGAAGTCCAGCATGACGTCACACAAATGGTAAAGATGCAGGCAGGGCTGGAGCAAAGTAAAGCTCGTTTGCTGGCCATCATGGAAAACGTGCCTGATGCAATTCTTACATGTGATTCAAATTATGTAATTCAGAGTAATAACCCGGCGGCACAAAAATTATTTAATGGCAGGGAGGGAAATTTGACCGGTAAAAAGTTCACTCTGTTTTTCTCTGAAGAGACCAGTTTAAGTATTTTACAGCCCGGGAAAATTGGTCAGATTGTCGCTATTTTAAAAGGTTTAAATGGTAACCAGTTCTCTGCAGATATCTGGGTTGGGCCTTTACACTCGAGTGTTGAAAAGTCCAGTTATATCATTGTGGTACGTGATATTACTCAACGTATTAAGGCGCAAAGAGAACTTGAAACGACTCGTCAACTGTATTTCCACAAGGAGAAAATGGCCGCCATCGGACAACTGGCAGCAGGTATTTTACACGAGGTAGGCAATCCTATAGCGGCTATAGCCGGTGCGGCCTCAGAACTAAAATCAGTCAACGAATGTAGCGGGAATCCTGTAGGTGATTGTCCGTTTAAAGATTCGGTAGGCGAGAACATCAACTTGATTGATGAGCAAACTATCAGACTGGCTAAAATAACGCGTGAAATAGCCGATTTTGCTTCACCAAAACCACGTGAGCGCGAGTTACTCGATCTAAACGGCTTACTACAAAGTACCGCACGGTTATTGACTTTTGATCGCCGATTCAGTGCGATTAAAATGGACTTGCAACTGGATAAAAATTTACCAGCCATTGTCGGTGTAGCTGATCAACTGACCCAGGTTTTTATGAACCTGATGATCAATGCAATGGATGCCAGTATTTCTGTTAATGGTGAAAATGAAACAATTCAGCTTGAAACGCAACAGGATGGAGATCGAGTTCAGATAAGTATTACAGACAGGGGACATGGAATGTCAAAAGAAATTCAGAATCATATTTTAGAACCCTTTTTCTCCACAAAACCCGTCGGAAAAGGTAGTGGTCTGGGTTTATCCATCTGTGACTCAATAGTTCATACACATGGTGGTGTACTGAATATTGACAGTGAAGAAGGGAAGGGCACAACATTTCATGTATTTCTACCTATAGACCTGATAGATTCCGAAATCATTAACAGGTGAATCAATCTGCAGCTTAATTAATTTTTTGGCATACTATATGCTTATTAGTCTGTATGTCCTTTTGAAACATTAACTCAGACCACCGTAATTTTTTAATCCATGTCAATCGAGCAACCTTTATTATTCATAGCCTGCTTTTTTTACACCTTTAGTTTCATTCTAAACTACCTGAAACAAAATCAATACACCCATAACATCATTATCTTGAGTGGTACTTTAGGTTTGCTCTGTCATACCGTTAGCTTGAGTATAAGATGGGTGCGGGTAGGGCATGGACCCTTTATAAATTTGTATGAAATATTAAGCAGTAACGTGTGGAGTTTGATGCTCTGCTTCCTGTTATTCATGATCCTTTCAAAACAGAATAAACAAATGGGCCGCTACATTGTCCCCATATTGGCTTTATTAATGATCTGGTTATTGATTACTCCCGCTAAAGATACTTATCTTCCACCGACCTACAACACGATCTGGTTATATTTTCATGTATTCTCGGGCAAGTTTTTCCTGGGTTTATTATTACTAGCCACTGGCATGGCCATATTCGAACTGATGACATCAAAATCTTCAGATAGCTCAAGTTCCATTCCGGCAGCCCGGTTTCTAAGTTATCAATTATTAGCCTTTGCTTTCTGTTTCGAATCGCTGATGTTATTTTTTGGTGCGATCTGGGCACAGGATGCCTGGGGACGTTACTGGTCGTGGGACCCACTGGAAACCTGGGCTTTCCTGACCTGGTTAAGTCTGGCTTTTGTATTACACTTGAAAACAAACTCCAGCTATCAAAATATTTATCCTGTATTAGTTTTGGGCTGTTTTATTCTTGCCTTTTTAACTTTTTTCGGCGTGCCATTTATCTCTACGGCTCCACATAAAGGAATGATCTGATGGCGTTGACAGAATCGCATAAACGTCCCGATAAACATAGTCACTATCTGAAGGTATCAATATCTCTGCTAGTGATCATAGGGATTTCAGGCTGGTTACTAAACTCCTGGATGATAAAATCAGTTACTCCGAACTTAACTGTTAAACCGGTAGGAATACCAGTATCTAATGAGTTGGATACAAACTTTTCAAAAGCAGTCAGTCTTATGCAACAACGGGAATATGCACAGGCTTCGCTAGTTTGGGAGCAAATATTGTTGAGCAATTCGACCATTCCAGAAGTCAATGTAAACATGGGGTTTTCTTTGTATGAACTGGGGAAATATGAAGCAGCGAGAGATTTTTTTATCACAGCGATGGAACAGAATTCATTTCAGGCAAATGCTTATTACGGTCTCGCGATCAGCAGTGAACGAATTGGAGATATTAAAGGTGCTATGGGCGCGATGAAAAGCTATATTCACCTCGCACAAAATGAGCAAAATGTATCTTATCTGCGTAAAGCCCGATCAGCTGTCTGGGAGTGGGAGACTCAACTTTCAGAGCTTCGCGAACAAAAAGAATCAATTAGTGCCGAATTGCCAGAGTCAGATTGAAGTTTTTGAGTATTCGATAGCTGATAACTTCTTTTATATGATAATGAAACATTTTAAGGAACACACATGGTCAAAGATATCAAACTTGCTATCTGAGCCACCATATAGTGTTCGTCCGCTTACGCCACGAAACAGACAGATCTTACATGTTGTAGGCTGAGCCGGGTTCAATGGATAAACTGGCAATTACAGGTACCTGCCAAAACTTATTTTGACCCTCAATTATGTGTATATTGTTGTTCAATCTCGAATGGCTGCTATAGGCATTTCAACTGTGTTTTCATAATTAATTTTTAGTGGGTTTAACGTGCGAGAGAGTGAGAGATCGGTAATCCGATTGCAACTGCTTTAATTGCTCCGCCAGGGTTTCATTATGTTCTTTCAATCGTTTTGCTTCGACTTTCAATAAGCGGTAATCGACGACTTTTTCTTCGGCCTGTTTCCGTATTTCAATCTCAGTATCGAGTCTTTTCTGAGTGGTCGTCAGGATCGCTTTAAGAGAGGCAGTAGATATGATCAGCTCTTCTTTATCCCCGGTAAGTGCTGTTGCTACTGTGTGTGCATTGTTTTTTTCTACCGTCAGCTCCTCTATGCGTCTTTGTGCGGTTGCGTTCTCAGCTTTGAGTTGTGTTTTCATGTCATTAGCCAGAATTTCACTTTGTCTCATTTGTTCCGCATGCCTGTTTTCCATTTCCAGGATGTTGTGTTCCAGTGCTTTGACTTCAGTGGTGAATTGATCTCGCGTATTTTTATGATTGAGCTGTTCTGAGACCAGTTGTTCATGGCGAGCTTTCACGAACCGTTCCTGCTGATCGAGTCTTTCCTGTAAATGCTCTTTTTCTTTCTTTAGGTCACTGTGAGCCTTCTTTTCTTCGTCCAGATCTTCCTGTAGCCCCATATTGGCTCGATTTAATGCTAAAGATTCACGTACAGCGTCATCCAGCTGTTGTTGCACTGTTTTGAGGGCATTTTCTGCCGTCTCCCGAGCCTGGTGGTCGGCTTCGAGAACCTGATCCATTTCATTGCTAATCGATCGCCACAGTGATTTTACGGTCTTTTGTAAGGCTTCATTGACAGGATCCGGGATCGGGTGGGCCTTCTCGTCGGCTATTTTTTGTTCGTACAGCTCGCGCAGTTTTTTTATACGGGGTAATGAACCATGTCCAATGTGGTCTTTTAGCAAATGAAGCCCTGGCATTTTAACGGTATCGCTCCCTTCTTCTTTAGCGATTGCTTGCAGGGTAATGATAGCATCAACGACTTCCTCTAATTGAATGATGTCATTTTGCGGTTTTGTGGATTTGGATTGCTGTGTCGCTTTATGAGCCATGTGGGAAGCTGTTTTTTAAATAATCATTACTATATCGATATATCGATACAATTACAATTATAAAGGGTGAAAACCGCCCTATTCTGCCAATTATAGCTTTTCAATAACTATATGCTATTGAAAAGCTATAGTCTTTAGACTATGCTTTGCCGGAACGAAAACGAGATTGATATGCATTTAACGTGCACATCGATACAGTGAATTAGGGAATCCTTGTGAGTACATTTTTATGACTGGATCATTGTCCACAACCAGGCCTATCGAGATCAATGACGGTGAACTGCTTATTCTGAAGGTCGATAACCGTGATCCACAGACCCAGCCGATCTGGATAAAGCACCTGGTCAATCAGCTCGATGCTTTGGTAGCGGAACGTGTAACCGTTGAAAAAAATACCCCCCGTTACTTCGATTTGCAGGCTTTGAATGAAAACACCCTCAACAGTTACCGCTCAGATTTGAAAATGATTGATCAGGCATTGGGAGGCGTGAACACCCTGCCGATCCCGGTTAGTTTGTTACGCGAGTACTTATCAAACTGTGCCAGAGCGGGTCAAACACCGACCACCATTAACCGTCGCCTGGTGGCTTTATCCTGGGCACAACGACAATTGCAGTATCCGGATACAACGCGACATCCCGCCGTGCAATCGGTCATGAAAGGCATCCGGGTGGATCGGGTAAAAAATGACAACTGGATCCCCGATCGTGTACCCGCACTCTCTCTCAGCCAAATTAAACGCATGGTTGATACTACCGGCAACGATTTACGCAGTGTTCGCGATAGAGCGATGATACTGGTCGGTTTCTATGGCGCTATGCGTGAATCTGAATTGGCCGGTATAAAGGTTGAGGATATATTCAGTTGTGATATCGGGCTATCAATTCGTATGGGTATTACAAAAACGGATCAAACGGGAGAAAAAGGGTTTTATAAAGCCTTGCCTCTGGTACCCCAACCTAATGGCCGTTACTGTCCAGTGTCTGCCATTGAGCAATGGAAGCAGTTAGCGGGTATAACTAAAGGCTATTTATTTCGTGGATTTCAACTGAAAAACATGAAGATCAATGGGAAAAAACAGTCAGTTCTTAGCGTAGCGGGTTTTAAGTGGAAGAAAGGTGAAAGAGCCCCGGTGAAAATAAGCCATGTTTCAGTGAATAAGGCCATTAAGTCTCTCGCAAAAGCAGCCATGTTAGAACAATCAGGAAAATACGCTGGGCACTCGTTACGAGCTGGATTTGTAACCAGTTTAAGAGGTTATGTAGATGACGAGAAAATCACTCGACAGACCGGCCATGCTGATATCAAGATGCTCAAGGTTTATGATCGACCAGAAGATGCGTTTGAAAAAAGTCCGGTAATGGATTTAATTAGATTGTTATAGGAGTTTTAAGTCCAACGGTACGATAACATACGCTTAGACCCTTATGTGTCATTTTTAGCCGATCCTGACTGTCTGTAGGCACCGGCAAGTCCATAGACAAGCCGGTCATTCTTGGGTTTTCTAGAAGCTCAGTTATTGATTTGACTATAATTCCTGAAGAATAGCTTCCAAATTCCGTGAGCCGTGGACAAAAACAATGACAAGCAGCTCACTTTCTGTTACTCGAAAAATAATGTAATGCTGACCTTGTTTATAATATTCCAGGTCATTTAAATCCAACACTTCCGAAACCAGTTGATTACAGGGTTTTCCATGGGGTGTCTCACCCATGGCAAGCGAGGATAAACGGCTTTCAAGTTGATCTTTATATTTAATGCCTGGGCGATTCCAAAATTATCAATGGTCCAACCGATAATGCTCTCTAATGTCTGTTCGGCCTGTAGTGATAATCGGTAAGATTTCATAAACCGCGTTTAAGCTTTGCACTTATAAATGCTCTCTCAATAGCATCATTTCCTGACCCCCTGGCTAACTCTCCGTTATCAATTTGATTGATGCCAGTAATAATTCCATCTCGTATGTTGGCTAGTTCTTCTTTACGACGAAGTATCTGATTTTCTAACAGGCGTAATCCTTCACGCAACACCTCGCTGGCATTCTGGTAGCGACCATCAGCAACCAGTCCCCCTAAAAAAATCTCTTGTTGATCAGTTAAAACTACATTTCTTGTAGGCATAAATCACCTTTTAAAGTCAGATGGAAAAAGTTTATCATTATTGGCATATAAATTGATTTTTTATACCTGACAGGTATACAGGCAAAGTTTAACACTACGGATAAATTGGCATCCAGTATTTCAATCTGAAGTACGTAGCCTTCCAGAAATTCAAAATGACCCTAACTAAAATTACATCCGTGTGACAAACGCTGCCGGGCTTTCGATGCTGTATTCGTTTTGTAGAGCGAGTTAATCAGAAGTAACTATATCAAAACTATGATTGTCTCAAGCCGAAAGAATTTTACCAGGTGCACTGTTTGGTGAAGCTAACCCGGATAAATAGACGTTACTATCCAACACGATTTTCATAGATCAAGGAAGGTCTTTTATAGCTTCATCAGATAAAGCCTCGATTTCCTTATCTTTCATTTGCTTAAAGGAATCAGAAAATTGCGACCATAACCTGGCAAAATTGTCATCCATTCGACGTAGGCGCTCATATAAACCAAGATGATTAGCAACATGGCTCAGCTAATAGAAGGTGTCGGAGTCAGCGGTAAGAAAACTGATCATCTAACGAGTAAATATAACGTGACGGGGCTATTAATCTAATTAATGCAACTGACTCCGACACCTGAATAGCGATTGACTGAGTTATATTGCTAATCACCTAAACCAATATCAATTAAAGCGGCAATTGGCTTACCACTTTTGGTTATCATTACCGAATCGCCACGGTACTATACCTCATTTAATAACTCACCAAGATTATTACGTACGGTCATTGCAGGTGCTTCACGGATCATATCAATTACCTCAATTAGCATAATAAGGGTAATTATAGTGCTTCAATTAATTACCCTTATTGTAAATTTTGATTTTCAGTACTGAATGTATTGAGGTGCTGGACTCACTGACTCATTATTTACGGAACCATCACTGTCAATTCAGCAGTTCCAGGTTTCTCCAAACCGGTCGTTGCTACCAGTATCTGAAATTGACTCTTCACTACATAGCGGTCATTCCTTACAGGCTGTAGGGTGCGTCGGGTTCGTGGCGTAGGACTAAACCGCTCTCGCGGTATCGTGTGCCAGTTTCAGGATCCAACTCTTCCTTAAAATAATGACATCTTCTATGTTTGAAGAACGGGGCAATCGGCCTCGCTTCAACACAGGAGAAGCATCATGTCACAAGCTACTCATCAACCCATCAGTGCTTTGCGTCAACGCATGATCGAAGATATGCAATTACGCAAGCTGTCCCCCAAGACCCAGTCGGCTTATATCCTGGCCGTTAAAAAGCTGACAGCTTATCTGGGGCACTCACCCGATACCGCGACTCGAGAAGATTTACGCCAGTTTCAACTCCATCTGGTGGATCAGGGAACCTCCCGTATCACCATTAATGCCGCGGTCACTGCCTTGCGGTTTTTATTTGAAGTGACACTGGATCGACAGGATGTTGTCGATAAACTCAAGACGGTGCCGGTACCGCGTAAGTTACCGGTGGTTTTAAGCAGAGAAGAAGTCAGACGGTTGCTGGAAGCGACCACCAGCCTGAAGTACAAGGCCGCTTTCTCGGTGGCCTATGGGGCCGGTCTGCGTATCAGTGAAGTAACCGCACTGAAGATCAGTGATATTGACAGCCAACGCATGACCCTGCACGTAGAACAGGGCAAAGGACGTAAAGATCGATATGCGATGTTATCACCAATGTTACTGGCGATTCTACGCGCCTGGTGGCATGAAGGTCACGCCAGGGGGTTGATGCTCAATGGCGGCTGGTTATTTCCGGGTCAAAACCCGGTCAACCCAATCACGGCTCGCCATTTATCGCGTGCCATTCGCGCTGCCGCGGTGGATGCGGAGATGGAGAAACGTGTCACCATGCACCTGTTGAGACACAGCTATGCCACGCATCTGCTGGAACAGAAAGTGGATATCCGTGTGATCCAGGTCCTGCTCGGTCACAGCAAACTCGAGACCACCAGTCTGTATACTCAGGTGGCCACTGATGTCTTGCAGGAAGTGACTAGCCCGCTGGAGACCCTGTCACTACCAACATAAGGTGAGTCATGCCCCGACAACGCCTGGAGGTGGCTGATATCTTCCGGGCAAAAGGTAACGACTGGCGTACGGCTCATCAGGGTCATATCAGCCTGGCTCAACTGAAAGTGATGTCCGCTATCGAGAGTTGCCGAAGTGCGGCACTGGGTGGTCATGTCCTGCAGTGTACGGACTGCGGTTATCAACAGATTGCCTATAACTCCTGTCGTAATCGACATTGCCCGAAGTGTCAGGGTAGTGCAGCCCATCGCTGGCTGGAAGCCCGTCAAGTCGATCTGCTGCCGGTGGAGTATTATCACCTGGTCTTTACCCTGCCAGCGCCAATCAGTTATCTGGCCTATCGCAACAAGTCGGTGATCTACACCATCCTGTTCAAAATAGCGGCAAAAACACTGCAGACCATCGCGGCTGATCCAAAGCATCTCGGGGCGAGAATAGGTTTTACCCTGGTGTTACACACCTGGGGCTCAAATTTGAGCCATCATCCACATGTGCATGGCATTGTACCCGGTGGCGGTTTATCCATGGACGGTAAACACTGGGTGAGTTGTAAACCCGGTTTCTTCCTGTCAGTGAGGGTATTGTCTCGCCTGTTCCGGCGTTTGTTTCTGGAAAAACTTCAACAAGCCTATCAGGCGGGTAAACTGGAATTTGGCGGGAATCAGCAAAAGCTGATGGATAAAGCCTGTTTTTTTGACTGGCTTAAAGCACTCAAAAAGATCGACTGGGTGGTGTATGCCAAACGTCCCTTTGCCGGTCCCGAATCGGTACTGGCCTACCTGTCCCGCTATACTCACCGGGTTGCGATCAGTAACAGTAGATTACTGCGCTTTGATGGTCAGGGTGTGACCTTCAGGTGGAAAGACTACCGCAATGAAAAGCATTTACGCTATAAGAACATGACCCTGTCAGCGGATGAGTTCATCCGTCGTTTTTTAATACATGTTTTACCGGGTGGTTTTCAGCGACTGCGTCATTATGGATTGCTCGCTAACGCCAGACGAAAGGAGAATCTGAAACAGGCGCGTGAGCTGTTGATCCAGAAAGAGGAGGCTATTAAAGAAAAAGGAGCCAGTAAGGAAACCACCTCCACTACCACAGATGAACCCGTGGAAATTGTACAGGCTACCTATATTTGCCCGCACTGTAGTAGTCCCATGAAGGTCATCGATATCTTTACAGGCAATCAGCAGCCTCGTGCACCTCCCTTGAGATTGAAAGCATCATGAACACCCTGACCAGAAATAAGACTCAACGGTGGCATTTTTACTGGCAAAAGACGGTAACGTACCGCCTTGATTGTTTTGATGAAAATGGAGAAACCAGGAGCTTGTCCCCGTCAAACCTGAAGGAGACTAACGGCATAAAGACCTCCATTTATCGACTTTCATTATCAGAACCCAGAGACATTCAACTCTCCATCAACACCGGCCACGTTACAATCCCCATAGAAGAATCGATAACCGAAACAGCCCGGCTACGCCCCGCGGTTTCCTCCCTCGAGGCTTGTCCAACATCTGCACGTTAATCATTTTGGTAACCTGACAGAGCCTTGCTTCGTGTGCAGATGTCTGACAACCCTTAACAAAACCGGCCACCCAGGTGATTTCTACAAATAGGTCGGCTTTCTGTTTAATACCAGACATTTACACTTGAAGCTAAAAATTATTCTAGATGAACCACAAGGTCCTATAAAATCTTTTAAGTTGTAGGTCAGTTGTCACTTTGGTTTTTTTCACCATACCCTATGATAAGAAACGGTTTCGATATTTATCTATTTTCCTTATCATTCCAATAGTAATGTTGCCAGTCTCGACCGTTTCTTTAAATTAACTGGAAATTTCTCTATCTTTGAGAGTGCTCACCTCTGGGACGATTGGCACCGTTTATCGCCGTCTAATGGCCCAGACGGAATTATTTAGAATCTGAGGAGTTTTGGTAGCTCAGGAACTTATGCCGGGGTTCACGTCCAGAATCGACCTGAAACCAACGGATCGCTACGAGTGCCAAGCCCACAGCCTAAAAGAAGTAGGTCAAATCAATTTGGATGAATCCATCCTGACGCAATGTAAAGTTGGGATCATCAGATGGAATATCATAAAAGTCTATCGCTTTCCCTTCGATTCTGATCCGGTCGTTAAGCCGGCGTGAAAACTCCAATTTGAGCAGTTTGGGGTACTAGGGATTTTCCCCTCTAAAAAGACATAATCCTCTGTAAACCGCATC
>CALCSG010000551.1 GCA_937894085.1 uncultured Gammaproteobacteria bacterium
TCGTTTGTTCAGTGAGCTTTAAGCGAGACCCCGCTTTTACGCTGAGCAGTTACTACTTTAATTCCAAAGAAGAGCGAAAAAAAATGCGTGACGAATCGCAAGCCCCGCGTAATAGTCGTGAGCTTGCAGTACGCAACCAGTTTTTCACCCCGCGTTATGTGGTGGAATTTTTAACGGATAATACTCTTGGACGTATCTGGTATGAGATGACCAAAGGCCAAACAGTTTTGGTGGATAGCTGCCAATATCTGGTGCGTAGACCTAATGAGGTTTTCCTGGAAGATGATCACCAAGCACCCGAAGTAATTGCCTCTTATGATGGTAAAGAGCTCAGCCAGGAGGAGCTGTTGCAACAAACCGTTTATATTCAGTATCGCCCCTTAAAAGACCCTCGCGATATTAAAATGCTTGATCCTGCCTGTGGTTCTATGCACTTTGGATTGTATGCCTTTGACTTGTTCGAAAAAATCTACAGTGAAGCCTGGGATTTAGAAGAGTCTAATACTCCGGGGAGTTTTGTACGTGAAACTGTAGGTGGTGAAGGTCAGCAGACCTTGCATCAAGTCTATGATTCTAAAGAAGCCTTTTTAGCCGATGTGCCCAGGCTGATTATTGAGCACAATATTCATGGGGTGGATATAGATCCCCGTGCAACCCAAATAGCCGGCCTTTCTCTATGGCTTCGTGCACAAAAGTCGTGGGCGGATAATAAAATTCAATCCAATGAACGACCTCAGATTAAGCGTTCTAATATAGTTTGCGCGGAACCTATGCCAGGCGAAAAAACATTACTCAAAGAATTTACCAACCAAGTTCAACCGCGTGTATTGGGCCAGTTAGTTGAAGAGATATTCGACAAAATGCAGCTGGCTGGTGAAGCGGGAACATTGCTGAAAATTGAAGAGGAAATTCAATCAGCGATAGAAGAGGCTAAATCACAAAAAGATGAAAATATTCTTGAAGTACAGGGTGGTCTCTTTGGAGATAATAAATGGGAAGTGCGTGAAGGCAAGCGCTATTATAACTTTGGTGATGTTAGTGAAGATTTTTGGGGGCGAGCAGAGCAACTAATACTTCAACAACTTGAAATATATTCTGAATCAGCGACAGGCTCGGATTCTGGTCAAAAACGACTATTTGCTTCTGATGCGGCAAAAGGGTTTTCCTTCATCGATTTGAGTAGACAGTCTTTTGATGTTGTGCTGATGAATCCACCCTTTGGATACCCTAGTGCCGGTTCAAAGACATATATAGATAGTGTTTACAAGGAGTCAAAATATGATGTTTTGGGAGCATTTGTTGATAGAAGCTATGAGCTTTTGAATTCATCTGGTTTGATTGGGTGTATAAGCTCAAGGACTGTATTTTTTATTGAGTTTTTTGCTAAGTGGCGAGCTCTGCTGTTCGATAAAAAAAATATCGATGTATTTGCTGATTTAGGGTTTGGTGTTTTGGACGCACTTGTTGAAACAGCAGCATTTGTAATAAGAAACAATAACGATAATGATGGTTCAATATTTGTGCGTTTGCTTTCAGACTCTAATAAAGAACTTGCTCTCAAGGAAGAATTGGAGTTTTTGAGGCAGGGTCATTTAGCTAATAAAGCGTATTATGAAAAGTCAAAAAGCTTTACCGATATTGATGGGTCCCCGATGGCGTATTGGGTGGCAAAAAGTTATAGGAATCACTTTAAGTATCACCAATCTGTTAAAGATAGTGTGGGTGAGGTGAGGGTTGGGCTTCAAACTGGGGACGATTTTCGTTTCTTGCGAACTTCATGGGAAGTGCCAGAAGATGAAAGCAATAATTGGTTTTTTCTGGCAAAAGGAGGTGAGTTTAGAAAGTTCTATGATGACATTCATTTGTTAGTTAATTGGAGCGATGATGGACGAGAGATAAGAAACTTCACGGATGAAAAAGGGAAGCTGAGAAGTCGGCCACAAAATGTTAATTGCTATTATCGGCCGGGAATAACCTATCCCATGAGAACTACTAGTGGATATAGTCCTAGAATATTACCTGGAGGCTGCATTTTTAACGTTCAAGGGAACTCAATTTTCGAATATGAGGACAATACTGATCGTTTACTCGCTGTTCTAGCAGTGCTGAATAGTAGGGTTTTTGAAAGTTTTACAAGGTTAAAATCTCGTGTTGGAGATATGGTGAGTAACGGAGGTGCTGGGTTCGCTTATACACCAGGGTTGATTGGTAGCATGCCTTTTCCAAAGTTAAGTGACGAAGTAATATCCGACCTTAGACTGGTATCTTTAAAGCTAATTAAGCGCGAGATGACTGTTGATTCATTCGATGAAACGTCTAGCGTGTTTGTTAGTCCTCTGTTAACGACAGGCCCTCAACGACTTAAAGATATCTTTTTAGGTCAATTGTCCAGTTTGGAAAAATCTAACATTGACTGTTTGGAGAGTACTAATCGCGTTGAAGGTGTCGTGCATAAGGCATATGGATTTGGTAAAGATGACATTAAAGAAGTTGAGAGTCAGTTTGGAAGCTTTGATTATTATTCAGTAAAGGGTGTTAGTTTCGATGTTGAATACGCAAAAAGAATTTATTTGAAAGGAATTGAAGCAGGAGAGCTTCTTGATTTGGAGGGTAGTCAGCAGCGGCAACCTCCGTCCGGTAGGGATTTAAGGCTTGACGAAATCTGCGAGATTTTGAAGGTTGCGCCTCAAGAATTTGTTAGTTATAGGCTGGAGCAGGGCTGGTACAGGGGAAAAGATTTTCTTAAAGAGTTATATGGCTTACTCAGCTACCTATTTGGTGTTTCTATTGGTCGCTGGGATTTACGTAGTACCCAAAATGAAGAGAGCGTAATAGAGGATTGCGATATATTTCAGAGTATTCCTCGAGCTCGGCCAGGTCTCCTATGTGTTGATAGCCTTAATATTGAAAATGGGTCTTACCTCATTCATGAGTATCCTATTTCAGTGCCGGTAGATGGTATTGTAACAGTCGGTTTTGGTGATAAAGCGGATTTAGGGGGTTGTTTTACTCAGCTGTCCAAATTCTTATGGCAGAGCAAAGATGGGGAGCGTTTATCTGAGTTGTTCAGTGAGACCGGAATCAGATCTCTTGATGATTATTTTGCTAAGCCCTCCTGTTTCTTTGATTTTCATTTAAAAATGTATTCTAAAAGTCGTAGGCAATCGCCTATCTATTGGCCCTTGCAAACAGAGAGTGGCACATTTGTAATTTGGGTCTACTTTCACCGAATAGATAGTGGGACTTTGTTTTTATGTATAAATAATCATATCGACCCAAAGTTGAAGATTCTAGATGGAGAGATTTCGGCTTTAATGGGCTTTTCTGGTAGAACAAGTGATCAGGATAAAGAGTATAGTCGGCTGGTAAGTATTAAAGCTGATTTAATTGCTATGAGGGAAGAGATACTTAGCCTGGCAAAATCATGGGAGCCAAATTTAGACGACGGCGTACAGATTACAGCAGCGCCATTGTGGAAATTATTCCAACATGGAGCTTGGCGAAATAGGCTAAAAAAAGTTTGGAGTGACCTAAGGCACGGCTCATATGATTGGTCACATATGGCATATAGCTACTGGCCTGATCGAGTTCTTAGGAAATGCCATCAAGACCTATCATTAGCTATCGCCCATCAAGTAGATTCTGAACTTTGGTTCGAGAATGAAGTGTCAGTCGGAAAGACAGGTAAGGTAAGATTAGTTTGGGAGCCAAAAGAAATGACAGAAGCCGACCTTGATACTTACATCCAACAGAAAATCTCAAAGGATAGGTCACTTTCATGAATATTGAAGAATATATATCCAGCCAGGTTTTTGAAAAGCGCTTAGAGCAACGTGTTCTAGTAGTCTATGACAAACATCAACGCTATCGTGATATTTGTGCAGAGTTGGCATCTAATATTATCACCGTCGTCGATACATCTAATTCCAGCATTGAAAGCCGTGAACAAGCCCTGGATAAAGTTGCAAACTTTGGCCAGGGCGGAAACAAACTACTGGTATATGTGCCAGCCACAGCACCAGTAACTGACGAAGACAAACAACGTGACCCATTTAGTCTATATGGAGCCTGTGGAGAGGTATTCCCCAATGGTGATGGTGACAGTTATTTAAGCCTGTGCCTGAAAGCAAAACCAGATCATCAAACCGAGGTACGTCAGGCATTTGAGCAAGACTCTAATCCCAGCTTTGCGGTAATAAACGGTATTGGTGGTGGCTTGCAATGGCCCACATTAAGAGCTTTGTTAAAAGTTGAATCTTCCCCCGAGATTATCAGTGCATTAATGGTGCCTGACTCGGATCAGTTAGCCGAACTTGAAACCAACGAAGCCTGGGCTGCCGAAGCTAAACAGCTATTTATGCAGGTGTTAGAGTTATCGCTGACCACACGCGGGAAAAAATGGAAATCTATCAGTGAAGAGCTTTGGCGTTTTGTGTTATTCAGCGAATTTGTATTCGATTTGCCCGGTGATTTACCTGAAAGTTTAACCACAGTACCTTGTGCGAATATCGCTGCCAGACCGATTATTGAAAACTTGTGTGATGGACTGCGACAAGACCTGCGCAAACAGGAAAAGTATATTCAGTATGCTGAGAAAATTGAAAGGGATTTAAACCTGGAGCAAACTTGCCAGGCTGTTACTGATTTAGGCGTTCGAGATACGTTTCCATTTGAAGAACGAACCTTCTTGCAATTAGCCATAGATGCCGTTGATACCGATGATATTGAACTGCTTAATAAAATTCTCTCGCGTCATAAAATATCGGTGTGGAGCTACCGCGGTGAAAACGAAACACAGTGGGATTTAGTTTCTGCCGCCAAAAGCCTTATAGAAGCCTGTGGCGATTTACTGAGACAGTTACCCGAGCACAGCTCTACCCAGGCGGCTCTTCTTGATTTTTATTTAACCCATCTACGCGAAGCAGATCGCTTACAACGTGAATTTGAACAGGCCTATACCGATTATTGGGATGAGCATGGTCTATTAAATCCGGTGATTATAAAAGCTCGAAAGCAATACCGCCAGTTAGCAGAAAAGGTTGAATTACTCTTTACTAAACAGCTGGTTGATACGGGCTGGCCCCCTCAGGAGCGTTTATACAATGCTGATGTATTTGATGAGGTTGTCGCGCCTAAATTACAAACCAGTGGTCAACGCGTTGCTTACATTATGGTAGATGCTCTACGTTTTGAGTTAGGCCTGGAACTTGAAAAACAACTCAAAGATGAATTTGAAATCTCCTTAAAACCTGCCTATGCCTGCTTACCCAGTATAACCTTAATTGGCATGGCCAGTTTATTGCCGGGTGCCGGTAAAGAACTGGTCATTCATAAAAACGACTCTGGCATGATGCCAATGCTGGGGGATACCCCGGTGGTAACCGTGGCACAGCGTATGAAAGTATTTGAAAAACGTTATGGCAGTCGTTTTTCTGAAATGCGAGTCGATAAGTTTGTGGATGATCATTTCAACTTTGATAAAACAGTTGAACTGGCGGTATTGCGTAGTGTTGAGATTGACACGCAGTTTGAAAATACACCTAAAACTGCCCCCAGTGTCATTTTACGTGAACTGAAAAGTTTGCGTGTTGCTATCAGTATGCTGCAAAAGCAGGGTTTCAATCATGTTGTGATTGCCACGGATCATGGCTTCTTTATGAACAGGCAAGCAGAAGAAGGCGATGTATGTCCTAAACCTCCTGGTGATTGGCTCCTTACTCATGACAGGATTGCGTTAGGCAAAGGTAATGCGGATCACCATCATTTTGTAATGTCAGCAAACCAGGCTGGTATCAAAGGAGAGTTTAGCCATTTGGCAGGACCAAGTACCATGGCTGCTTATAGCAAGGGCAAGTTGTATTTTCATGGCGGAGCATCCCTGCAAGAATGTGTTGTGCCGGTGATGGAGATAAAACTTAAAAATCAAAAGAAAACTTCTTTACGCCAGACTAAGGTCACCTTGACCTACAAAAATGGGGCAAAAGCTATAACATCACGTCGACCGATTGTTGCAGTATCTTTAACAAGTGATGACATGTTCGCGCAAACAGAAATTTTATTAGAAGCACAAAATGATTTGGGTGAAGTTATTGGCGAAGCGAAAGTTGGGGGTATAGTCAATGCGGCAACTCGTACCATAAGCTTACAGCCTGGTGAGAATCAAAAAGTAGCCATTGTGATGGATGATGATTTTGAAGGTGCTTTTACCATCAAAGCCTTAAATCCAAATACCCTGACAGAATATTCCAAGATAAATTTGAAAACAAACTACGTGGTTTAATAGATGGACAAACTAGACGAAAAACTGATTGAGAATTTTGACGGTAAAGTAGTACGAAAGGATTTACTGCATCGTATTAAGAAAGGAACCAATGTACCTACGTTTGTTTTGGAGTTTCTGTTAGCTCGTTTTTGTGCGAGTGATGATGACGATGAAATCCAGGAAGGTCTGAGTGCCGTTTTAGAGACACTGAATGATAATTATGTTCGAGCTGATGAAGCGAATGCTGCACAATCAAAAGTAGCTACTAAAGGTAAGCACAAGTTTATTGATAAAGTTCATGTACGATATGTAGAAAAAGAAAAACGCCATTGGGCCAGCCTGGAAAATTTTAACTCACAACGCATAGCCATTGGGGATAAGTTCTATAAGAATAATGATCGTCTGTTAGAAGGTGGCATTTGGGCCGAAGTCACTATTTGCCATAATGATATCGAAGAAGATGATTATGCATTTTATATTGAAGATTTACGCCCCATTCAGTTAAGTCGTTTCGATTTTAATGCTTATCGCGAAGGTAGAACTAAATACAGTCGTGATGACTGGATTGATATTGTCATGCGTTCAGTTGGCTTAGAACCTACAAAAATTTCAAAACGAGTTAAATTCCATTTTCTTGCTCGTTTGGCACCTTTAGTAGAAGCTAATTATAACTTTATTGAATTAGGTCCGCGTGGTACCGGTAAATCATATTTTTATAGTGAATTTTCACCCTATTCAACATTAGTTTCTGGAGGGCAAACCAGCCCTGCAACACTGTTCTATAACAATGCACGTAAAAAAGCAGGCCTGGTCAGCTACTGGGACACCATCGCATTTGATGAAGTAGGCAATATGCGGGTCAAAGACCCGGATACTATCCAGATAATGAAAGACTTTATGGCTAATGGTCGCTTCTCTCGCGGTACAGAAGTTATTGCGGATGCCAGTATGTGCTTCATCGGTAACCTCGATCTAGGCGTTAACCAAATAGTTAACTCAACAGAATATGATCTATTTCAGCCATTACCTAAAGAATTTGACCTGGCTGTCATGGATCGATTTTGTATGTACATGCCTGGTTGGGAAATGCCAAAAAACAGCTCTGACTTTTTAACCGATAACTATGGCTTTATCACTGACTATCTCTCTGAAGCTTTTCATCACCAGTTAAAGCACACAAATCGATACGAAGAGGTCAGCAAGCGAATTAAGCTAGGTAAACAAGTCGAAGGTCGTGATGAAAAGGGAGTAAAAAAGACCGTTGCTGCATTTTTGAAAATGCTACATCCTGATGGAGAGTGCTCAGATGAAGAGTTTGAAGAATATGTTACCTATGCGATTGAAGGAAGAAGGCGCGTAAAAGAACAAATGAATAAACGAAAACCTGATGATGAATTTGCTAATATTGGCTTATCGTTCATTAATACTCAGGGTAAAGAAATTGTTGTTGATTGCCCCGAAACAATTGGCGCTGATGCCACAATCAATCCACATAAACCTGGTATTCGTAGTGCCAAAGTAGATGAAGGTGAAAGTCACCAACCCATAAAGCAGAGTAATGATGAAAGTAAAGTAACTAAAGTAGCAACAAATGCTCATGAAGAAACTACACATGATGCTGCCCCAGTACTTCCTGATTTAAAAGAGCAGCATTTTACCATTACATATGATTCTACAGGTTACAGTTATGAATCAATAATTCTTCCATATCTCGTAGGTGCAAAATCTATCATTATTGAAGACCCTTATATTCGCGTTACACACCAGATACAGAATTTTATTCGCTTATGTGAAGCCATTTTAAAACAACCATCGATTAAAAAAATTCAGTTAATCACCAGCTATGATGATAAAACAGATGTAAAAGAAATGGCTGAACGACTGCAGGATGTAAAGCAGAGTCTTCTTGAATTTGAAGTACAGCTCGATGTTAAAGTCAATGAGCAGCTTCATGATCGTGAAATACGCATAGATAATGGCTGGACAGTAAAAATAGGTCGGGGCTTAGATTTTTACCAACGACCAGATAGCTGGTATGGAGTGGGTGTTAATGACCTATCTCTTCGGAAGTGTTTGGAGACTAAGGTTGATATATACGAGTCTTAAAATTATTGAAAATTAAATTGGTTTTACAGACCGAGTAAAAAAAGGAATTATGATATTTAACCCAGCACTTTCAATCTGGCTCAACAGAGTTGAAGAAGAGTTAATTAAAAAACTTAATCAAGGTGAAGTACCTTTTCTCGGCGGTTATCTAGATTTTTTAGATGATAAATCAAAAAAATACTTTCAGGCCGCTCTAGGTAAAGAGCTTAAACCAGGTCGATTTATTTTTTCAGGATTAAAAAAATGGCCTGCTGTGTTTGCTGCCTATCTCACCGAGTTTGTCGTAGAAGGTTATGGGTCAGATAAGCATGCAGCAGTATGGCCATATCTTGATATGGCCATAGGTAAAAATGATTATGTAAGAGAGGATCTATGGAAAGCTTACAGAGCAGCTTGTATTAAAATAGGATTGCCTGTGCTGTCACGGAAGTCAGGGAACCTCTACATGGTTAATGAATTTTTAAATCAGGCTGGAGTACCTATAAGTTCCATTGATAAATTGGCCGAAAGAATGGTTCGATACACTCGATCACATGGACTTCCACAAAAAAATGATACTCAATCTGTAACTTTATGGAGAACAGGTTTATTACAAAGAATAGGAACAATACAAAAGCCCGTTATTCGTGCGTTAGAAACGGATGATACTGATTATTATCCCCTACTATTTATTCAGTTTTATGAGCAAGATGAAATTGAGCCATTTAATTGTCTTGAAGAAAAGTTTTTCAATAAACTCGAGCAGTTAAAAAACTCTAAACTAAATACTCCCGTAAGAACTTTCCTGGTACCAATTGTTGTCTGGCGAAACAATCAAGTTTGTATCGAAATTCCAGCAGGTATTGCCGATGAATGGATAATAGAAACGAATGAAACCAAATCATCGCATTTAGGATTATTAGATACTCAAGTTATTGGTTTAAATACAGACTTACCATACAGAGTTGAAGTAAAAAATGAAAAAACCAAGGAGTCCTGGGGATTTTCACTTTGGGAAGGATTAGAGAATAATAGATTTTTGCTGTTTGATACTAATGGAAACTTGGTAAAAAGTGGCTGTTTAAAAGACTCAATTTATCACTTGGAGCCTGGTACTTATCAGGCCGTATCTCGTTTTATACCTAATGGTTTTGACGAGTCTGACATCGAAACTATATCCTATTCACCCGATATCCATTCTTTTTCTTTTGGACTGTTACCGGGTGAAAAAACTGAACTTGCCAAAGGGCCTGCAAGTGTCTCTTTACAGGCTGACACTAAACCACTTATTTCATGGTCTGGAAGTAATATACAGGGTGTCCGTGGAAAGGAATTATTTGCATCTGAAGGTTTGTCGATCCAACTTAAAATTCCAGATGAATTACTTGAAAGTAATGAGGAGTTTATTATCCGATTTACACCAGATGATATTCTTGGTGATACATATGAATTACCAATTGATTTTACCCAATCGAATGATATAAATATTTCACTCGAATCAATTTGTGAACAGTGGAATGCAGGTCTTGCCAGAGTATCAGCTACTTTATTACGTCAGGGTACTAAAAGAACTTTAGTTCGAGGTTCTATTTATCTGTGGAATGGACTAAAAGGCATTGATTCTCCCCATATTTTTGAGTTCACTAAAAAACCTAAAAATATCAGCGAAGAGTCGAGTGATAATATTAAAATAGATAATTTTCATCTCACTTATAAAGACAACAGTAATAGGTTTTTTCGAAGTGTATTTGATCTGGATATAACGAATAAAAAACAAGTAAGTTTCACATGGGCAGTTCCAGGAACTTTCATAGATTTGGAGCAACTAAATGAAAATGGTGAGATAACAGAAAAAGCACTCGCAAAGGGCAGTCTTATCTCCGTGAAGGAAGGCTCTAGAAGTGCCCTTAAACTATATAGCGATATATCTGGAAAGTTACAGTTTGGTAGTTTTTCACAATGGTATGATTTTAGTCATTCCAGGTATAAGCGAATCTCACTATTATCCTTGATAAGTTACATTACTCCTGATGATGATACCTTATATTTTTTAGCTGATGGCTGTAATGAGCCTGAAGTTATTTCACGAATAACATCACCTCAATATGTTTTAGCATTCGCTACGGAACAACATGATGATAATTATCAGATTATATTTTCTTTAGCTGAAACTGCTGAAGAAATTGAATTTCATGCGTTAAATCTTATTAATGGTAAAGAGATAACCGAACGTCTGATAGCAAATAATCCCTCAGATATTTTATCAGCTAATAGTTTATTATGGTTTTCAAATGAACAGAGTCAACAAAACAATAAACACACGCTAAATATATTATTGAGAAATTTGACACCAGGAGCCTGGTTGTTTAATTTTAAAATCAGGGTTGGAAGACAATGGCGTAATTTATCTAACCCCAGAGGAGATACATATTCTGCCGGTTTTGTACTATCTCAAGGTTATCTGGTATCTATAGGCGCTTTCACGTCATTGATTAATGAATCTAAAGAGTCAGACTTACTAGCGAGTGTTAAGCGTGTATATACCAGTCTGCAATATTGCTACTCTAATGAGTCCTGGCATGAAATTAAATGGGTAAAAAGCCTGTGGAATACTTTAAGTCGTAGGCTTCGGATAGATAGTAAGCAAACACTGATTGAGCTATTACGCCTTTCTACTACACATCCTATTGATACTGGTTGGATACCACTTCATTCCATAAATTCAAGTTTTCTTGAAATATATACATTACCAAAAGAAAGATATCAAAATTTGAGTAATGAAAATCATCTAACATTACAGTGTTTAAATTTGATTAATCTATTTTCAAATGACTTAACCCAATTATTCATGAAAGGATTATTGTATCCAACAGCTGCAAGTGGATTTTCCAATTTTCATAATATGATGAGAGGTGATCAGCCTCAATATTTTAGTATAAAAGACTACAATGAAGCCCTGCTATTAGAAGATTTAAGTAAACGTATACGGTTACTTCATCAAGAAGACTGGCATCCTGGTGAAGGGTATTATTTAGGCGCATTACATTATTTATATTCGGTCGAAAAGCTAAAAGAAAACTACCAGTTAACTGTTGGGCTGATAGAGACTGATGTGAACATGGGGAATAAATGGAGGCGGGGTAATGCATTACGTCTGATGAAAAAACTGATTAATTTCCAACTTAGTTATTTTGCAGATGAAGTTCCAGCACATTGGGATAATAACATGGTCACTCAAAATTTGAGTTTGCTAAGTAAGGAAACAGAAGATGCTGAAAATCAGGAAATAGAAAATCTGGAGTTAATTGTAAGCGGATTATCTCTGCTTGCCCAGGTATGCAGATGGAATTGCCGAAGCATTGGGGCTCTAGATAGGTTTAAAGAAAAATCTAAACAGCTGATAGGTGTCAACTCTGAAGAACTAGAACTTATCTTTGGTTATATTCTATTTATTGGGGAGGATATTTTCGCTTTTTATCTGCTGCTATGGGAGTTTGTAACTGTGGCTCATGAAAATGAAACTAATCCTATCGATTAAGTTTACCCTTGGTTTTTCTTAATTGGCATTTATTTACAGAATGATTAAATTATGAGTGAAAATAATCCATTACAAATTCATAAAGAGTTAACAGAAACACTTGAACGTTATATCTCTACTACTTTACCTATTGCCAGACGCTACCCTGAATTAAAAAAGAAATTCAGAGATTATCTATCTGAAAATAAACTTGTGAATGGGCCTTATCTAGAGACATTACCTGATTTTGAAAAAGGTAAGACTTTATTCGATTTGTTAAAAGGTAACGGAGGCTTTGTACATGATGGATTAGAGAATTTACCCGAAGAAATTCTTGATCGAAATCTACACCGCCATCAGGAAGAAGCGTTAACTGCAGCATGCAGAGATAACAACAGCCTGGTAGTAGCAACCGGTACTGGTAGTG
This sequence comes from uncultured Gammaproteobacteria bacterium, assembly GCA_937894085.1. Taxonomy (GTDB): domain Bacteria; phylum Pseudomonadota; class Gammaproteobacteria; genus JACNJF01. Next base: position 12,292 of record CALCSG010000551.1, read on the forward strand.
GTAAAACGGAAACCTTTATTTACCCTATAGCTAATCGTTTACTGAATGATCCTAAACCAGAAGCTCCTGGGATACGGTGTTTGCTTATTTACCCAATGAATGCACTTGCAAATGATCAGCTTTATTATCGTATAGCTCCTTTATTTGGTTGTGATTTAAGCGATGCTGGTATTACTTTTGGTCGATATACCTCCCAAACCCCGAATGATCCAAGTAGGGCTGACGAAGAAGCACGTTTAAAGGAAAATGATAAGTTATTGGCAGCTTTGGGACAGTCAGAAATACCATCAAATTGGTTATTGACAAGACCTGAAATGTTGAAGAATCCTCCAAAGATTCTTGTTACAAATTATGCCATGCTTGAACATTTACTATTACTTCCTAGAAATGCTCCTTTATTTTCAAATAGCCAATTGCAATGTATTGTACTTGATGAGATTCATACTTATTCTGGAGCACAGGCAACTGAGGTTGCATTCTTGCTGCGCAAATTAAAAAGCTTACTCGGTGTAACGGAAAAGCTGCAAGTTTTTGGTACCAGTGCCAGTTTCCCTCAGGGGGAAAATAATGATGAAAAGATTATTGATTTTGCGAGTAAATTATTCGGTGAAACTGTTGATAAGGTTATACGAGGAAATCGCGAGCTTCATCAAATACTAAAGCGAGAATGTACGGAATTCTCTTTAAGTATTAAAACCTGGAGTAAATTAGGTAAAGCATTAAAAGATCTGGAGAGTACTGAAGAGCTAGATGATTATATATGGAATGAAATTCTGGAGACTAATAACTTAACAGACAAAATACCAGCTTTAGATCCATCACTAAAGTTTCAGGCCGCTTTAGAACAAATCTTTGCTGAAAATATTGAAATTAGAAAAACGGCACATATTTTAGAAGCAAAAACAATACAGGCATTTACAGAAGTAGCCAATAATGTATTTCATGGATATGAAAATACAGAAAATATAGACCTAAGCGAAGCTTTAAGTGTTGTTGTACATGTTGGAATATTGGCTAAAAGGAATTCAAATAGTTTCCCGTTGTTACCCGCTCGTTATCATATGGCAGCCAATGGTGTCGAAGGTGTTTGTGTGTTGCCAAGTAATAGCAAGGAAGGGTGGAGCGATATAAAGTTATTACGAAATTATCAGAATAATGATGATGGTGGAATATATTATCCCTTAATGGTTTGTAGAAAATGTGGTCAGTGAGAGTAACCAAAATAAATGATGGGTTATCCCCGTTTTTTTATCACATTATT
>CALCSG010000552.1 GCA_937894085.1 uncultured Gammaproteobacteria bacterium
CCAATATTAATGAAAAAACAATAACCGGTTATGCACTTATGACTTGAATTCAGGCCTGATTTATCATGGTTTTATAACTATTAACGTTAGATAAAATAGCAAGTTGTGATAGGGTGATACTTTTTGTGTTATTTTAATTAAGTTAGATGAAATCTCTAACCCCTAAATTCAGAGTTTAACCTGTTGCCTGATTATCTTACTCTTGCGCACTTTTTTCAAAGCTGAATGTTGCAGTCATGTTAATATAGGGTATGTGGATTTAGTTTTATTTTTTGCTTTCAAACATGTTTTTCGGCCCTGTTTTTTGATTAATAACAATTACAGGGTGTACTCAATGTTTAGCTAAGAACCTTATCTCACACTAATTTCAGCGGGTCCTGATAAAGATAGTCAGGCGATGGTGCTTACTGTATTGTATTCATTGTTTTTAAATCAGGTTCGACTCTAACGGTTGGTTGTTAAAGTTCAAAATTTAAATTTGATATTCCTCTACCTGATATAGTTTTTTTTCCTTTACACGTGCTAGACTAATTCACCTGTTAGTCTTAAAATTTTTGGTATTTAACCATGACCTATTGTTTAGCTGTTTCCACCAAGGGTGGCCTGGTATTTTGTTCCGACTCCCGGACCAACGCCGGGCCTGATATGCTTTCCAGCTACAGTAAAATGCATGTCTTCAATCCCTGTAGTGACCGAGTTTTTGTGCTACTTTCTGCCGGTAACCTGTCAACAACTCAGGCTATTCTGGACCGCATTAAACAGGATCTGGAGTTACAGGGTGGACTCAATTTGTGCAGTTCTCAAAAAATGATGGATGCTGCACGTTATATTGGCCAGATAAGCAGGGAGGAACTTGGGCGCGCTGAACAGGCGACGGCTGATTCCGGAATTGACGCAACGGTTTCACTGATATTTGGAGGTCAGATAAAGGGCAGTGATCCTGCCATCTACATGATTTATTCGGCGGGTAACTTTATCAGTGAATCGGATGAGATGCCTTTCCTGCAGATCGGGGAGAGCAAGTACGGAAAACCGATTCTGGATCGTATCCTGACCAGGGATACTTCGCTGGAAGATGCGGCTCGTTGTGCCGTTGTATCGATGGATTCTACCATTAAATCAAACGCTACCGTAGGCCCGCCAATTGAATTGCTGGTGTACGAAAAAGATAGTTTTGAAATGAATCATCACATTAAAATGGATGAGGATGATACTTATCTGCACGATATCAAGCAGGCCTGGAATGAAGCAATGAATAATGCATTCCGCACTTTGCCGCTATTTCACTGGGAAACTCGCAGTTCGGTAAACCTGCAGGTCGTGCAGGAACAGACACAGAATTTCAAGCAGGAATGATTTTTCGATTAATAAATAAAATCCAGGGATAATTTGAATTTGCCAATTAAGCGGGGTTAAAAACCCGCCCTCAAAAGAGGTGAATACTTAAAGCAGGATTTTAGTCTCATCCTTACGCTACAAAATATAGAAAAACTATAATAATTAACTTAAATGGCTCTGTATGAAAATGGAGAAATGTTTCATTGCATCATTTTCATACAGAGCCTTGTCAATTTATAATAAATTATAAAACTTCGTATAAATTATTACTTTGTGTGCATCGTGTTCTTCTTGGTAAAAATTCAATTCTCTGACTGAATTCTGAAAATTTGCAAAGCTTTATTATTAGCAAGGTTGTGTAAGTTATTAGATCAATAACTGGGCTCATTTATACTGCTGACTTTCACCCATAATCAGGTAAACAGTATGTCGGATGATTTTCGCGAAAAAGCACTGGAATATCATAGAAAGCCTACCCCTGGAAAGTTATGTATCCAGGCAACGGTACCGCTGACCACGCAATCAGATCTGGCCCTGGCTTATTCCCCCGGTGTTGCTTATGCCTGTCAAGAGATAGAGCTGGAGCCTCTCAAAGTCAGTGAATACACTGCACGTGGAAACCTGGTTGGAGTAATCACCAACGGTACGGCAGTTTTAGCACTGGGAGCCATTGGTCCACTGGCTTCCAAACCGGTTATGGAAGGCAAAGCCGTGTTATTCAAGAAATTTGCCAATATTGATGTTTTCGATATAGAAATTAAAGAATCTGATCCTCTGCTACTGGCGCAAACGATCGAACGTTTGGAACCCACTTTTGGTGGAATAAATCTGGAAGATATCAAAGCCCCGGAATGTTTTATTGTTGAAGAATACCTGCGCAAAAACATGTCAATTCCCGTGTTTCACGACGACCAGCACGGTACTGCCATTGTTGTAGCAGCTGCTATGACCAGTGCCCTCACAATTGTTGGTAAGTCAATTGATCAGGTGAAACTGGTGGCATCTGGTGCAGGTGCTGCTGCTTTGGCCTGCCTGAACTTACTGGTATCAATGGGGTTATCTAAAGACAATATTATCGTCACCGATATTGACGGTGTAGTATATAAGGGGCGGCAACAGAGTATGGATCCTTACAAGGAACGATATGCTGTTGAAACTCCGCACCGCACTCTCGCTGAAGCTTTGCAGGGGGCCGATATATTCCTAGGTTTATCTGCAGCTAATGTGTTGAAACCTGATATGTTGAAGACCATGGCGGACCACCCCATAGTGTTTGCCCTGGCTAATCCAAATCCTGAAATCAATCCTCAGGAAGCAATGAAAATAAGAGACGATCTGATTATTGCCACAGGTCGTTCGGATTTTCCCAATCAGGTGAATAACGTGCTGTGTTTTCCTTTTCTGTTCAGAGGGGCTTTAGATGTAGGGGCTACTGAAATTAATGAATCCATGAAAATTGCTGCAGTCAATGCCTTATCTTGTCTTGCACAAGCTGGCAGCACGTCTGATATTGTCAGCTCTGCATATTCAGGTGAATCCTTAAAGTTTGGTGCTAAATATTTGATACCTAAGCCATTTGATCCGAGGCTTATCATCGAAATAGCGAGTGCAGTGGCACAGGCTGCAATGGATTCCGGAGTGGCTACACGTCCTATTCAAAATATGTCTGAGTATCGTGATGTATTAACCAGCTATGTATATCGATCGGGTATGATGATGAAACCTGTATTTGATCTGGCTCGTAATAGTGGTCGTCGTGTAGTGTTTGCAGAAGGTGCTCAACTAAGAGTCTTGCAGGCAGTAGAACAAATCATACAGGAAAAAATAGCTTATCCATTATTATTAGGACGCCCTGACGAAATCAAACAGTTAATCCGTGCTAACGGTTTGAGCATGAAGGAGGGTAGAGATTACGAAATACTGTATGATATTGATGAAGAACGATATGCAGACTGTTTCTATTCAATAATGAAACGGCAGGGTGTAACAAAAGAGGAAGCGCTTTATCTAGTACGTGCGAGTACCACCTTACAAGCCGCTTTAATGGTTAAAATGGGTGAAGCAGCTAGCATGATTTGTGGCACTATTGGACGATTTCACCATCACCTGGGACGAATCATGCAGGTGTCTGAACAACCTCTCGGTGAACAGCAGATATCCACCATGAGCGTGCATATTCTAAATTCAGGAACCTATTTTATTTGTGATACTGAGGTGAATGCTAATCCAGCCGCAATAGATATAGCTGCAATGACCATTGAGGCAGCGAAAGAAGTAGAACGTTTTGGTATTCATCCGAGGGTAGCATTATTATCGCATTCAAACTTTGGCAACAGGGAATCAGCATCATCCAAAAAAATGCGTGAAGCCCTGGATATAATTCATCAGCTTGCACCTGGGCTTGAAGTTGATGGTGAAATGCAGGCAGTCTCTGCTTTATCAGAAGTTAAACGAAACGAGTATTTCAGCGGTTCTACATTATCGGGTCAGGCTAATTTACTGGTGATGCCTAACCTGGATGCCGGTAACATTACCTCCAATACCTTAAAGATGCTGGGTGGGGGAGTATCCATTGGACCCATATTAATTGGTTGTAAATTACCGGGGCATATCGTTAATTCATCAATAAGCGTTAGAGGTCTGGTTAATATGACTGTAATGGCTGTGGTGCAAAGTATTCAAAATAAAGCACACTAAAAACTGGAATATTTTAGCAGGAAAATTGTAAAGAAATGCTGTTCATAAAGTTGATTTAAGTGAAAAAACGCACACAGTTTTAAGTTAATGAAAATTGACAATATTAGAAAAAACTAATATAGTCTGCTGCTTTTCTACTAGCCAGTAATTCGATATGACAACTTCAACAGCGGAATCTATTCACGCTAAACGAATTGCGAGTATTATTAGTGTTGTTATATTCGTTTTGGCCGCTATAAACGGCATCTTTACTTATTCGGGTGCCCACCTGTTTATTAAGGAAATGCTGTTTGCGATTCTTTTTGCAGTAGCCGTTCAATTCTCAATAGCGATCAGTCTTATCGCTTTACCTTTTGTTCGAGGTATCGGAAAAATCGCATTGCTGGTGGTCTATCTGGCAGCCTTAACGCTGTCCACCTTATCGGCATATACATTTATTTATAATGCCGGCTTACCCGGAACCATGGGTGATAGTACGTCGGTCAATACCCAACTAAAGGCACGTGTTGCCAACCAGTTGAGTGAAGTTATTCTCCTGGAGCAGGCTTTTATAGATGGTAAGACAGAAAATCTTGCATTTTTAAACCGTCAGGCTGAAGAAGAAGCTCTGAGAGGCTATCGTTCTGGACGTGGTGCGGGAAAAGGCCCTGAATACTATGCGAAAATCGAATTATTGAAGGCTGATGAAGTGCGTTTTGAAGGTGAAAAACGAAAGTATGAGGAAGCCCGTCAAATTTATGCAGAAATGGATAGCGCACTGGCCCAGAAAACTGAAGGCCAGCGCGAAAAACTGATTCTTTTATTATCACGCCTCAAGTCTGTCGTTATCACGGATGAAGCGAAGTCGATCCTGACCGATATTTCTCAAAGTAAACTGGCAGTCATTTTAAGCCCTGTTGAGACAGCGATGAGTGTCATCATGGATCGAGATTCATACTCGGTACAACTGGTTGTGAGCATAATCTGGGCAGCAGTGTTTGACCTGTTGGCACTGTTCATGGGGATCATCCGTTATTATATATTGCGTCCAAACTATTCTATTTTAACGGCACTGTATGACTCTATCGCAGCTTTCATGACATTTGTCATTCGTCTGGGTTACATTAAAAAAGATGCCCGTCAGAAATACAATCTGGAATTACAGAATCAAAGTCATGGTACTCCACTAAATTCATCTGAAATGCAATCGTTTGCTACCTACGTGATGGCGGGAAGTTTATTTTCAGCGGAAGAGGGGCAGGATGCTATACAACCCCTGCAAAACCTGATTAGTCATATCGAGCCATTAAAACTGGCGGATAATCCGCGTGGCGTGGGTATACCGTTTGAAGTTGTTGATCAGGAAAAAGACATGAAAACATTAATGGCCATGTTAATTCAAAATGAAATCTTCCTGTCAAATGTGGAACACGGGGTTTATGTGATGAATCCGGGTAGTGAAATGGCTCAGAAGATTCTGGTGTTTATAAAAATGGGTTTGAAAGATCCATCTAAGCAGAAAGAAATTGCCCGCTTTATGGTTCCTGCGGAAATGAATGTGTAAATAAGCAGAGCTGCCAGGTAAAAACAGAAATCTTCTCATTGATCACTGGCAACACAGTCATTCAGCGATTAGAATGATTGTGTTTCCAGAAAACGAAAAAAAATGCATTTTTTAATATTTCTATTAGCCCTTCTGACTTTTTTCTTATATTTAACCTTTAAGCTGTTTAGACAGCCAGGAACCCTGCGTTACCTGGTAATGCTATTTATTATTGATGGCTGGTTATCCATTGTTCTTGTTTATCTGCTTTACAGTGCTGCTTTTGATTGAAACGGTTAGAGAAGATAGAGGTTGTCGGGTACGCAAGTTAATTTATTCAGATCATCTGCTTTGCCTGTTAATCTAATATTTACCTTTATTTATCACATTTACAGATAACATACTGGCATATCCATTCTGGTATAATTTTTTTCATAACTCCGTGACAATATATAGTGTAAGCTTTCGATTCAGGTTAAAATTATCTGGCACTGTTGAAGATGTTTGATGTTTACCACCTTCCTCCTGATTATCGAAAACAGGGAATACCCGGCAGCTATAAATTTATATTTTTGCAAACCACTTTTTGATTAAGGAATTACAATGCAACTACTCTCACCAGCAGGACAGAACCTGGTCAATGATCTGTCTAATCGTTATAACTTGAGTAATGATGCGGTCATACACATGATCATCTCCGTCAATAACGGGGGTGGAACTATGGCTCAGTTTAATTCTCCCGAGCTTGGAGGTTCAGGTCAGTGGATGCAGGGTGGTATGACGATGGTTGGAGATATGTTCAACTATGGTCTTAAAATGACCGTAGATAATCTTTGTACTGAGATTTCAAATGCATTAGCTACTACACAAATTCTACTACCACCACCAAGGGGTTCCAGGTCCAGTAACCAGTGGTGGCCTGCTGAACTGGGCATTCCTTTTAGTAGTGGTGCTCAAAATAATATACGCTATGCCATTTTTCCACAAAGACTGGCTATTGAAATAAATAGACAAATCACAGTTTATGATACGCTCAATCATAATATTGGCGGTATCAGTCAACAACAGGGTGGCGATACTTCACTCACTTTTAGCAGCCAGTTTGGAACCATTTCTGTTTCCAGTCTGCCAATTGTTTCAGGCTCTGACAATATTCGACCTGCACCACCAACCAATTTTGCCCAGTCTTTTGAACAGGATTATGCTAATCCCGTTTCCGTTGAACCTGTTCCGAGTATCCAGAATACTGAATCATCTGATGCTGTGATCAAACTGATCGAAAAATTAGCCCAGTTACACGAAATGGGTGCCCTGACAGACGATGAATTTAATTCAAAGAAAAGTGAATTACTTAGCCGGTTGTAAAAACAAACTAACGAAAAGTTAGTTACTGTTTATCGGCACAAAAACAGGAAAAGCTGTTACCAGGTAACAGCTGCTGATTACGCCTTCCTGGAAAGTTCACCGATCAACTGGTTACCTTTTTTCAACACCCGGAAAAAGCGGGCTGGTGCGTGTGGAATTCAAAAGTATCATTTTTTTTCGCCAGGGTATGGCATAAGCCCCGTTAAGGTGCATTTTTATAAGCTTTTTAAACTTCCTTGTATCTGCAACATATAACAGACAGAATCAGTAATTCAAACTACCGATTAGTGGAGAAAAACGTTTCCGTGGAGCCTGAAATTTCTGCTTTTGATGCCGCAATTGATGCCCATGATGAAGCTCTGCAAGCACGAAAACTTGATATATGGGTAGGGGCAGAACCTACCTTTACCAATCGCCAGTCACACTCAGCAGAATGGCTGACTGATGCGCTCGGAAAGTCCAAGCAGAAGTACGCGCTGCGCATCCTGCAACGTCTCGCGCAAAACAACCCGCATGCCCTCATTCTGAGAACCCTGGGCCGCCAGTATGCTGAAGAACAGCGACCCCGCTGGAATCTGGGTCTGTATCAACTTCGCAGCGGTGAGGTTCTCGCGACGGGTCTTCCAGAAGAACCGCTTATTTCCACAAAGACTAACTCTGCAGATGCTCTCGAACAATTCTGGCAGCAACTGATCAGTGTGCTGGATAGTGAAGGATGGCATGCAAAAGGCTTCCAGCTGGATGCACCGATGGGAATGAGAATTTTATTTCGCATAGATGAAGAGTCTTTCCGGGCAGATGCCGAACTCGACCCGCGTCTGGCCAGAACTTCGCCTCACCTTGATTGCATCCCACTTAAGGGGGCGCAAGATGAGCTGGCTGAAGAAGGTCTATACATGGTTTCACTTGGGTACACTGAGTTGCAGCAGGGCGAGCCTGATCAAGCCTGTATAGAAATACCCGCCTTTACTGACGTGTTACAGTTCACCAGATTTTTAAAGTGTGTGGCGCTTGCTGCACAGAAAGCAGATCTGCTCACTCTCAGCTGGAAGGGTTTTTCACCCCCGGTGGATGAAACAATCGCCTGGACGACACTTACTCCCGATCCCGCAGTACTGGAGATCAATGCGGCTCCTGCGCCAGATGCGAGGCAATTTCTGCAATTCAGCAGGGAACTGTTTAAACTCACCAGTAAGGAACAGTTGTCACCCTATCGCCTGCAATACAACGGTCAGATCTCGGATAGTGGGGGCGGTGGTCAATTTACGTTGGGTGGACCTGACCCGCAACGTAGTCCTTTCTTTAATCAACCGCAACTCACCTCGCGGCTGATCCGTTATCTAAATCACCATCCGGCGCTCTCATACTGGTTTGCACCGCTCTACGTGGGTAGCTCAAGCCAGTCTCCGCGCGCAGATGAAAATGTTCGCGAATCGTTCAGTGAACTTGCCCTGGCACAGTATCAGCTGGCCAGAATTGAGCAGCCTGAAGCGGAATTTATATGGCGCAGTCTGAGCCCGTTCCTGGTCGATACCTCCGGCAATGCGCATCGCAGCGAGCTGAATATTGAAAAGCTGTGGAACCCCTATCTGCCGCAGCGGGGCTGCCTGGGACTGGTAGAGTTCCGTGCCTTTCGCATGTCACCCGACGCTGAAACGATGACGTCTATTGCGGTACTACTGCGCGCAATTGCGGCCATGTTAACTGACCTCGATGTGAAACCCGATTTGATTGACTGGGGTAGCCAGTTACATGACCGCTTTGCCTTACCTTTTTATTTGCGCGAAGATTTGCAGCAGGTATTCGAAGAACTGGAACAAGCCGGTCTGGGTCCTGGGACGCCTATAATAGAACGTCTGAGTGACCAGAGTTATCGGTATATTGGCTACACAGATTTCGCCGACTGCCGTCTTGAAGTTAGTCAGGCACTCGAATTCTGGCCTCTCCTGGGTGATGCGGCCACACAGGGTGGAGGCTCGCGCCTGGTGGATGCGAGTACTTCACGCCTGCAGGTCACCCTTCACTTTACCTCAACAAGCCAGAATGATAATCCGGGTGAGTGGACACTTCTTGCGGGCAGTTACCGGGTACCAATGCGCCAGGAAAACCATGAAAAAGGGATCATACTTGTCGCTGGTCTGCGTTACAGGAGCTTCGTACCCTGGAGCGGTCTTCATCCGGGTATCACGGCGCAGGGGCCAATTGTTCTTACCCTGATCCCCCCCGGTGCGCAGAAATGTATTCGAGTCAGTCTGCACGAGTGGCAACCGCAACAGTTACCTTATGCCGGTCTGCCAGAGTCACTGGAAGAAGCGCAAAACAGGGCAGCCGAGCGCTTTGTAGTAGAGCAACTTGACGTGAGTGACATACCCGAAGCCTTTGACCCTCCGGCGCAGGCGCTGACCGGCTACTGCCTGGACCTGAGGCGCTGTTGAACCAAAAAGCTTACAAATACAACAGCTCGATTGATAAACCAGCTGTGGTTAGAAGGAAAAGCAGGAGTGTAAAAAAATCTACGGTTCGCAAAAGAAATAAATATAGTTTGTATATGCTGTCGGCTTAATAGACTTAAACTTTTAGTTTTCTGATAACCGGACTAATAAAGGCGTGAACGAAAAATCGTTACGCCTTTATTATTTATATCTCCATTTTAATTTATGACTTTTTCAGTAAAAAATACTCAAACAACTGTTGGTGTGATGATGTGTATAAAGCATCAGTCCACAATTTCCCAGGCACCATCTGCCTGCAGGCAGGCTGTGCCGTAGGCTTTCTCAGTTTTGCCGCCAACGGTGATAGACTGTTGATATTCCCGGCAGGGCAGGCCACGGCTGCTTTTACCTTCCCTTGTAGTAGCCACATAGCCTGATGCATCATCTGTATCCCAGTATATACGCTCTCCAATATTTGCCGTGGTTGCTGCTATTTGAGCTGCTTCATGCTCACGTTGAGCCTGCTCATCCACCATATCTAGCAGTTTCAGAGAAATTGCTGTAAAGGTTAGCCATTTCCATGCATTGTAATCATTTAGATAATGACCATAACCGAAATAGGAATGACCAAAAGGACGGGTAATGCGGACGTGGCGGAAAGTTCTATGGCGCGGTGTAAGTAGTAACAGGCGGTTGCCACGTTTTAACTCATAATGTCTGTTATCTCTGCGTCCATCCCTGTAATGGTAGCGACTGTCCTCATGTTTTTCTTTACGAATTTCCCTGGCTGTATCTGCACGTTTTGGGTATCTTTCATATTTTATATTTTGGTCCGATTCAGAGCGTCTGGTTGAATAACGTCTATCTTCCCGATTATTCTGTTTTTGATAATCATTCCTGTCCTGTCGGCGCTGTCCAGTATTCTGTTCGTTGTTATTTTTTCTGAAATTATTTTGTTGCTGTTGGTACTTGTTTTGCGGTTTTTTCTTGTGCTTAGATTGATATTCCTGATCTCGTTGTTCATAACGTTGTTCTTTATTTAACTGGTATGTGTCAGCATAAGAAGCGGTAAAAAAGGATGTGCCAAGTAGCAGGGCCAGGGTAAATGTCAGTTGTTGTGTTTTCATAATCAAGATCCTAATTTCAGTTCCAGGTTAAATCATTAGTCTTGGATTCTAATGATTGGATGCGAATTAACGGGTTATTAACTCTCGTACCTGATCAGTATCAATAAATACACTGAATGCAGCATGAATCTATAAAAATTTAAACAAAAGCTAAACCGTTGGTTAGCGTTCACCTGGTCAAGCGGGTGGTCATAGGATTAGATTTGTATTGCGTCCATTGGTGTAAAGAACCGTCATAAATTCTTACTTTTTGATGCCCTAGTAGTTCATGTAATACAAACCAGTCAGAAGAACATTCATAGGCACTATTACAATACAGGATCAAGTCATTACCCAAATTAATGTTTAGAGCTTGAATGATGCCTGTTATCTTATCCCCGGAAAAATAGACAGCATTACCTTTCTCCGGATGTAAAAATTTGTAGGGTAAATTTCTCGATCCTGGAATATGGCCAAATGCGTACACGTAATCTTTTTTATCGATACCAATGTGTTGACGTAAAGATCGGGTATCAATTAACGTAGTTGAAGAATCATTGAGCTTCTGTTGAACCTGTTGCATGGTAGCTACTATTTCAGAGTGCTGCTTACCAACTTTATAATTTCCGGGTACTACGGCTGATACGATATCAGTCAAATCTTCCAGTGCGCTAACCCAGGCTGCATTACCGCCATCCAGTAAAGCCACATTTTTAAAATCATAATATTTCATGTGCCAGTAGAGGCGGGCGGCACCAGCAACCTGTCCGGGAGTCTTACCCTGATGGGTTAGAACAATATTGCTGTCATTATTAATACCATGTGAACGCATGAATTGTTGAAAGGATTCTGCATCGGGTCGCATTCGGGTCAGTATCTTGCCATCTATTTCACGATCGATACGAATATTTTCCACATCCACCAGAATAGATTTTTCAATATGACCTGCTTTAGTAAAGCTATCCAGTTCCTTGCGACTATCCAGGATAACCACCTTATCAATATTTTCGATTAACCATTCCGCATCGATTAATGGTTGAGGAAAAAAGTTGGCATGAGAAATACCAGGCAGGTAGCTGATAGCAAAAAAAATGGTAAATATAAAGTTTTTCATGCTAACTCCGTAATTTTCATTAGATAGAAAGCGGTTTATTGAATCAGGATTAACCCTTTTTAACCATGATTTTAATCAAGTTACTGGGATGGTGTTGATGTAGAACCCAGGTAATGGTGATCTTTGATAAACCTGTACTTTTAATTCTTATTTTGAGGTGACTTTACGAGAGTTTATTCTTCGCTATCACTGATAGCTTTAAATATTAATTTACTGGCATTAGTCATTGGCAGTAGCTTGTTCGGTGGGTTGTGTTTTTAACCACAGCACTGAAAATAAGCTGATTAAAATAAAAGGAGCGACACTGATATTGACCATCACCCAGCCCAACTGATACTGCAACACACCCGCACCAAGAGAGGCAAAAGCGACCGCGGTAAATATGACGAAGTCATTGAGCGCCTGAGTTTTGGCTTTTTCCGCTTCATTATAAGTTTGAGTCAGCATGCTGGTGCCGCCAATGAACATGAAATTCCAGCCCAGACCCAGAGAAAAAAGAGCTAACCAGTAGTGCCATAGTGAAGTGCCGGAAAGATTGATTGCTATACAGGCGAGTATTAATAAACCTCCGATGAAAATGATACGGTCAACGCCGAATCTTTTAATTAAATGCCCGGTAAAAAAAGAAGGCGCGAACATTCCGAGCACGTGCCACTGGATGACAAATGCGACATCACTAAAGGGCAGTTCATGATGTTTCATTGACAAAGGTGTTGCCGTCATTAGTAGCGACATCATGCTAAAACCTATACCGGCTGCTAACAATGCCACGATAAATTTTGGTTGAATCGCTATTTCACGCAAAGAACGGGAATAGGCATTAAGCGCCCGATTAACCGGTTTTGGTAAATCAATCATTAAAATATTAAACAGATTAACTATGTACAGAATGAATACTGCTATAAAACTTCCCAGATAGGCTATTTCAAATGCATCCTTACTATAGTTAGCCAGGTTGGGACCGATAAATGCTGCCAGTACACCTCCGGCTAATACGTAGGAAATGGCTGTTTGACTGTGACCAGGGGTGGCGACTTCGGTTGCCACAAAACGAAAGTAATTACCAAATCCGGTATATATTCCAAATAATGCGGTCGAAACACAAAACAATACAAATGAATGCTGAGTCACCGCGTAAATTGCCAGTAGACTACCGACAAGTCCGACAATCGAGCTGAAGATAAAACCGTTTCTGCGCCCAAGACGATTCATCATCAACGATGCCGGTATACTGGTCAACATAGTGGCAAAAAATTGAATAGCCAGAGGTAGGGTTGCCAGAGCTTTATTGTCTGCAATTTCAAAACCGAGAATGGATGATGCCGTCAATAGCAAAGTATTGACCGACATCATCAAAGCCTGGGCGAGAGCGAGGTGAACTACATTTTTGTTAATGGCGCTCTTTTTCATTGTGTGGTCATTGCATTTAAATCCTGCATTTTTTTCCATGCGGCCATGACTTTAGTTTCAACCTGGTGGCGATTGTTTCGTTGTAGTTCCTGAGGAATCAGGTTAGGGTGCATAACTTGTTCAGGGTGTCCTTTGGGAAAAGAGGCTGTGTGGTCAAAAAAAAGAAAACCATCAACATGTATGCCCGGTAGAAAAGCTGAAATGGCTTTAACCTGGTAATCGAGTTCAAATAAAGGGTTTTTAAACAGGTAACTTTTCAGCCCTAACATTTGTGTCCATTCAGCGATGTGATTGGCACAGAAGATTCTTCCTGGATATTTTTTATAGACTAACAGGGTTATGCCATCGTGACGTAACAGCAGGCGGTCAATAGTGAAGTAATGACCCAGGCCATCAGGAAACTCAATGTTGGATAGCTGTTCCAGGCCCAGATTGTTGAGGCAGTATTGTGTACGGAATAAATGCCATGACTGTTTGATTCTAATTCGATTCAGGTAAATGATAAAAGCAACTGCCAGAAAGCATATGATCGATATCAACTCAACTCCGGCGAATAATTGAGCATTGACATGAGGAAGGTCATTCATCGCGTTGAAATATAATGAAAATATAAGTGAATTAATTTAGGATTTAAAAAATAGCTGTGCATTTTACATCATACCGTCCAAACATAGTAAGGAATTGACATGTCTTCGATACCTGTTAACCAGCAAGTACCCGCCGAACCTTTAACGAACCAGATGGAATCTGTCGACCCTGTGGAATTTGATCTTGATGACTCCCAATATTATTTAAACAGAGAGT
The DNA here is from genome assembly GCA_937894085.1 of uncultured Gammaproteobacteria bacterium. Lineage (GTDB taxonomy): Bacteria > Pseudomonadota > Gammaproteobacteria > JACNJF01. The sequence goes on from CALCSG010000552.1 coordinate 13,789, forward strand.
TTTCCTGGCTGGAGTTTAATAGAAGAGTCCTGCACGAAGCAGAAAATGTAAAAACCCCTCTGCTTGAACGTCTCAAGTTTCTGGCTATTGTCAGTACAAATATTGATGAGTTTTTCATGAAAAGAATAGGGGGGTTGAAGAAGCAACTGGAAGCCCGTATTCCGGTCATATCGATAGATGGTCACACAGCAGAGCAGCAAATTGCAAGATCGTATGAGATTGTCCGGGAGTTAGAAGATAAAATAAATGTAATCTACAAAGATCTACTGTTACTGCTTTCTGAACAGGGTGTTGAAATCTGTAATTATCTCGACTTAAGCACTGAAGAGCAGGTTATTTTACGCGAATACTACCTGCTGAATATTTTCCCACTGGTCACTCCACAATCGGTTGATCCAGCTCACCCGTTTCCCTTTATTTCCAATTATCCATTAAATTTACTGGTGACGCTGCGTTATCGTGATGATGAAGAAAATTTACTGGCCAGGGTAAAAGTACCCAGCGGTGGTTCCGGTATTCAGCGGTTTATTCGGTTTGGAGAGACGCATAGATATGTGTTACTGGAAGATGTGATGTCTAATAATCTGGACTTACTATTTCCAAAAATGAAAATTATTGCCTGCGAAAAATTTCGCGTGGTGAGAAATATAAATGTCGGAACATCCAGAGAAAAGGCTGACGACTTACTGGTCAGTATCGAATCGGAAATGCTTAATCGTAAATTTGCGACAGTTGTCGGGTTAATCGTTGACGAGTCGATGGATCCGATCAGAAGCGGCATGCTGGCTGCGGAAATTGGCCTGGTCGATGAGAAAGATACTTTTACCGGCAGAGGTATGATATCGAAGCGCGACTTATGGGAGATTGTGGGGATTAATATTCCTGAATTGCATAATGCTCCTCATCGACCGATTGATCATGTGAAACTGCAGGGAGCGCCCAACATATTTTATGCCATACGTGATGCCGGATCACTTTTTCTGCACCACCCTTATGAATCATTTGCATCCAGTGCAATCCGATTTTTAAAAGAAGCGAGCATGGATCCTAAAGTCCATGCAATAAAAATGACGCTGTATAGAACGTCACAGGACAGCAAAATCATTGACTATTTAATTACAGCTGCTCAAAACGGTAAGCAGGTTGCTGTGGTGGTTGAATTGCAGGCCCGTTTCGACGAGGTGGCCAATATCCGCTGGGCAAGTCGTCTGGAAGAAGCCGGTATTCATGTAACTTATGGTGTGGTCGGGCTGAAAACCCACTGTAAGGTGATACTGGTGGTGCGCAAAGATTATGCTGGTTTGAGACGGTATGCACATCTTGGAACCGGTAATTATCATGCAGGAACGGCGAGACTTTATACGGATGTGGGTATTCTCACATGCGATGAATCAATAGGTCGTGATTTAACCGAGTTATTTAATTTCCTGACAACGGGGTTTACCCCGCAACGTAAATATCTGAAAATTTTACCGGCTCCTCGAGCTTTAAAATTAGCATTGATCGGGAAAATTCAACGTGAAATAAAGCATCATAAAAATAAATCCCAGGGTTTGATTCGTATTAAGTGTAATGCGCTGGAAGATAAACAAATATGTATAGAATTGTATAAAGCGTCTCAGGCCGGGGTAAAGATTGAGTTGATTATTCGTGATAGCTGCCGGGTTCGTCCTGGCATCAAAGGTCTGTCCGAAAATATTTCGGTAATCAGTATTGTGGGACGTTTTCTTGAACACAGTCGTATTTTCTATTTTAGAAACGGCGGTGATGAGGAATTTTATCTGGGCTCAGCTGATTTAATGACAAGAAACCTGGAGCACCGGGTGGAGGTGCTGACACCGATTGAACTTGAAGTTCATCAGGAAGAGTGCCGTACTATTTTGAATACCTGTCTGAATGATACCTGCTCAGCCTGGGAGTTACAGCAGGATGGCAGTTATATACAACGGCATTCAGATGATCCGGATAGTATTTGTGCACAGCTGAAATTGGTCGTACTGGCGAAGGAGCGCAGTAAATCTGCACGAGAACATAAGAAAGTCAACTATAGAACCAGCAACAGAAAAAAACGCAATCGCTAAAAACTTATGATAAATACAAAACGCCAGCTGGCCGCTATCGACCTGGGGTCAAACAGCTTTCATATGGTTGTAGCCCGTCTTGAAAATAATCAACCTCATACCATTGATGCAATTAAGGAAATGGTTCGTCTGGCAGCAGGTCTGGATGACAGGAACTTTATATCGGAAGAAAAAATTGAAGAAGCATTAGCCTGTCTAAGCCGTTTTGGACAACGAATAAAGGATTTACCTCCTGAAAATGTTTCAGCGGTAGGCACGATGACATTGCGCAAAGCTCGTAATTCCTATTCCTTCCTCGCCAGAGCCGAGAAAGCATTGGGTTTTGCTATCGATATTGTAGCCGGCCAGGAAGAGGCACGTCTGGTGTATCAGGGAGTGGCACATAGCATGGTGCAAACGGAGACAAATAGACTGGTGATCGATATAGGAGGAGGTAGTACCGAATTTATTATCGGCCAGGCTTACAACCCGATCAAGATGGAAAGTTTGAACATGGGTTGTGTAAACTTTACCAACCAGTGGTTCGAAACGGGAGAAATTACCGAACAAAGAATTCAGAGAGCAATTTTAAGTGCACGTAGAAAGCTTGAATGGATCAGTGATGAATATCTGGATATGGGGTGGCAGGAATGTATCGGATCTTCCGGAACCATCAAAACGATTTCGCGAATTCTGTCGGAAAACTACCAGACTGATGGCGTTATCGATTATGACAACATGCAAAAGTTGAGTGAACTGTTTGTCACCGCCGGCCATATCAATAATATCGTATTACCCGGATTATCCGAAAAACGTACACCGGTTATCATTGGTGGATTGTGTGTGTTGATGGGAGCCTTTGAAGAGCTTCAAATCAAAACTATGGTGGCTTCAGATGGAGCTCTTCGTGAGGGCCTGTTGAATGACATGATAGAGAATTCACAGGGTCGTGATATTCGGATGGATACAGTCGCTAATCTGGAGATACGTTATCGTCTAGATTCTGCTCAATCTGCACGAATTAGTCATACCGCTTTGCAGATGCTTGATCAGCTGGAGCTTGGGGAGGAGAAAAATTTGTGCCTGATTCAATGGGCCAGTAAATTACACGAAATAGGCCTGTCAATTTCACATAATAATTACCCTAAACATAGCGGTTATATTGTTGAACAATCTGATATGCCGGGTTTTTCCCGCGAATTACAAAATACACTCGGATTAATGTTGCGCTTTCAACGAGGCAAACTGAATATGGAAATAATCGAAGCGTCCCCCCGTTTTCATAAAGACATCGTAATGATTATTATTGTATTACGCCTGGCGATCAGCCTACAAAGAAGTCGAGACTGGAATACATCGATTAAGATTAAAATTAAGCTCAAAGAAGACCAGTTAAAATTGAAATTTCCAAAGGATTACCTTGATAATCATCCGCTGACCAAAGCCGATTTAAGCCAGGAGAAGCAGGAAGTTTTAAAAGCGGGTTACAGGTTAAAATTCAAATAAAATTAACTGCATCTATTTTATAGCGGCTAACTTTATAAATTATCATGGTAGAAGTGATAGACATAATTCAGCCATCTTTTTGGAACCGCCCCCTGGCCCCATATTATCTTTCACCAGCTGCAAACCCTTGAGTACCTGCTCTCTATAGTTTTTATTATCAACAAGTTTGAACATTTCCTGACTGATCGCGTCCGGGTTTGCAGCATCCTGCAGTAATTCAAGTACCACCTGTTTACCTGCGATTATATTGATCAGGCTGAAATGCTCTATCGTGAGCATCCGGCTCAGGATCTGATAAGACAGCCATGAAAATTTATAGATGACGCACACAGGCACATCCAGTAATCCAATTTCTAAAGTCACTGTTCCAGAACATGAGACGATTGCGTCGCAACTGTTTATGACATCGTAAAGATTATCTCGGGTGATACTGATGTCAATGTTACTAGCGGCACATTGATTTTTAATGGCCTTCATATCCAGGTTGTTTGCAACCGGTAGCACGAAACGTAATGTAGGTTCCTGCTTACTCATTAATTCTGCAGTTTGCAACATGACCGGTAATAATCGGCTGATTTCACTGTTACGGCTTCCAGGGAATAACCCGATAACACGCTTAGCTTCATTGTTTCTCAGGCGTTCTCTGGTTAGTTCTGCATTTTCACTGATTTTGACTTTATCGACCAACGGATTCCCAACAAAGGTGACAGGGATATTTGCCTGCTGGTAAATTTCTGTTTCAAACTTAAAAATAATGGCCATGTGGTCGATTGACTGACCTATTTTATGAATACGTTTTGGTCGGGAAGCCCAGACTTTGGGGCTGATATAAAATAGAACTTTGATTCCCAATGATTTAGCGTATCTTGCCATCTTGAGATTAAATTCTGGATAATCAATCAAAACCAGTAAATCAGGACGAGTCAATTCGAGTTGTTGTTTCACTCGTTTCATGGCTCTTTTGATATCGCCCCAGTGTTTCAGAATTTCTACCAGGCCCATGACAGCTATCAATGCCGAATCAAAAAAAAGGTTTACCCCTGCTTTTTGCATTTCAGTACCACCCATTCCACTGAATTCAATTCCGGGTTGTATCCTGTTTATTTCTAAAACGAAAGCAGCTGCATGAGCATCGCCGGATGTTTCGCCTGCGAGTAGCATAATATGAGGTTTTTTAGCGAATGACATGAATTCAGTAAATTTGAAAATAAAACGTTTGGAGTATAGTCTCACAGGCTATTTTGATCTACTGTTCACTAGTTGCCATAACTTCTAATTTAAATTTGAACAATTCACCTGACGATAAACAGTTAAAAATTAGTGCTATTCTAATTGCTGGAGTAGATGAAGCCGGACGTGGACCACTTGCCGGTTCTGTGGTCGCGGCAGCGGTTATCCTTGATCCAGATAATCCTGTACCAGGGTTGACAGATTCCAAGAAGCTAAGTGAAAAGAAACGAGTGGTACTCGAAGCTGAAATTAAGCTGAAAGCTTTAAGCTGGTCGGTAGCAGAAGCTTCTCAGCAGGAAATAGATGATATTAATATTTTACAGGCCAGCATGCTGGCGATGCAAAGAGCTGTAATGTCGTTGCAGGTTATTCCGCAAAAAGTGCTGGTTGATGGCAACCGTGAACCTGATTTACCTGGTCATGATGTAGAGGCTATTGTCAAAGGAGATTTAACGGAACCCAGTATCAGTGCAGCATCAATACTGGCAAAACAATATCGTGACAGGCAGATGCTGGAGATGGACAGAGTGTACCCACAGTATCAATTCGCCAGACACAAGGGGTATCCGACAAAATTACACCGCGAATTATTGATCGAACATGGCGCTTCTCCGATTCATCGTAGAAGCTTTAAACCGGTGAAAGATGTTTTGTAACTTTTTTGCACCACGAAGCCACGAAGAACACGAAGATGCTTTATAATGATATTCATAAAACCCTGTGTATCTGGTTTCACTTTAAATCCTGACTATTATCGATAACTCTATACTCCTTCGTGCTCTTCGTGGCTTCGTGGTGAATTAAAAATATTACTATGCCGACACAATTCGTTCATTTACATGTCCACTCAGAATTTTCCCTGGTTGATTCTACGGTAAGGCTAAAACCGCTCATTGCAAAGACTGCAGAGCGTGGCATGGGTGCAATAGCGCTGACTGATATGTCGAACCTGTTCGCACTGGTGAAAATGTTTAAAATTGCGACAGCTGCCGGTGTCAAACCCATTTTCGGTGCGGATGTGTGGATTCGCCATGAAGACCGACCGCAAAACCTGAGTCGCCTGGTTTTGCTGTGCCAGAATGATGTCGGTTATCTGAATTTGAAACGGCTAATATCAAGGTCATTTCAGGAAGGGCAGGTTGCGGATCGTCCTACTATCCTGATCGACTGGCTGGAAGGCAATTCTGATGGTCTTTTGTGTCTTTCGGCAGGACTGGAAGGCGATGTTGGTCAGGCCATTAGAGCAGTAGATTTAGAGCTGGCTGAAAAATATCTCGAAGCCTGGAAAGCACTTTTTCCAGATCGATTTTTTATCGAGTTACAGCGCACCGGCAGGCCATTTGAAGAACAGTATATTCAGCAGGTAGTGGCCTTATCTGCCGACAAAGGTTTGCCTCTGGTCGCCACTAACGATGTCCGTTTCATCGATGCCAGCGATTTCGATGCGCATGAAATCAGAGTGTGTGTGTGCAGCGGTTTTACCCTGGAAGATAATAGAAGGCCAAAAATATACTCGGAACAGCAGTATTTGCGTTCAGGCGAAGAGATGATAAATCTCTTTAAGGATATACCACAAGCCATTGAAAATACTGTAAATATTGCAATGTCCTGTAATGTAACTTTGAAGTTGGGCAAAAACTATCTTCCAGAATTTCCTATTCCGGAGGGTTTTACGAAAGACAGTTATTTTCGTTCGGTATCCGAGCAGGGTCTGGAAGCTCGTCTAAAATTTTTACAGGAACAGTTACCCGAAGGAGAAGTATTAGATCGTCAACCTTATATTGACCGACTCAATATTGAACTTGGTGTCATCATCCAGATGGGCTTCCCCGGTTATTTTTTAATCGTTGCGGACTTCATCCAGTGGTCTAAAGATAACGACATTCCGGTCGGTCCTGGTCGTGGTTCCGGTGCCGGTTCGGTGGTGGCTTATGCACTTAAAATTACCGATCTGGATCCCCTGCAATACGAATTACTATTCGAACGGTTTCTTAATCCTGAACGTGTTTCTATGCCCGATTTCGATATCGACTTTTGCATGGAAAAACGTGATCGTGTCATCGAATACGTGGCCAGGACTTATGGTCGTAACCAGGTATCGCAAATTATTACTTACGGTACCATGGCTGCTAAAGCGGTAATTCGTGATGTCGGGCGAGTACTGGGTCATCCGTATGGTTTTGTGGATCGGATAGCCAAGCTAATTCCATTTGAAATTGGCATAACGCTGGATAAAGCGCTGGAACAGGAAGAAGATCTGAAGAATCTTTACCAGCAAGATGAAGATGTCACTGCATTGATGGATATGGCCCGTTCACTGGAGGGCTTGACCCGTAACGTAGGTAAACATGCTGGGGGTGTGGTTATTTCTCCTGGTGATTTGAATGATTTTACCCCGATCTATTGTGAACAGGGTGGGGCGGGTCTGGTTTCTCAATACGATAAGGGGGACGTGGAAGATGTTGGTCTGGTCAAGTTCGACTTTCTCGGTTTACGGACTCTGACTATTATTGACTGGGCTCTAAAAGCGATTAATCAGCACCAGAATCCACCACTGGAAATAGAACGTATCGCACTGGATGATAAAGCCAGTTTTGACCTGTTACAGGCTTACCAGACCACCGCTGTATTCCAGCTGGAATCGGCCGGTATGAAGGATCTTATCCGGCGTCTGCAACCGGATACTTTTGAAGATATTATCGCCCTGGTCGCTCTGTTTCGACCAGGGCCACTGCAATCGGGCATGGTTGATGACTTTATCAACCGTAAACATGGGCGATCAAAAGTTGAGTACCCGCATCCGTCGCTGGAACCCATTTTACAACCGACCTATGGTGTCATCCTGTATCAGGAGCAGGTTATGCAAATAGCCCAGGTGCTGGCGAAATACACGCTGGGTGGTGCGGATATGTTACGTCGTGCCATGGGTAAGAAAAAGCCTGAGGAAATGGCCAAACAGCGTGTCATTTTCACCGAAGGTGCATTGAAAAATAATGTCGAAGAAGAGACGGCGACCTATATCTTCGACCTGATGGAAAAATTTGCCGGGTATGGTTTTAACAAATCTCACTCGGCGGCTTATGCACTGGTGTCGTATCAAACGGCCTGGCTTAAAGCGCATTATCCTTCTCAATTTATGGCAGCAGTGTTATCTGCCGATATGGATAACACCGACAAGGTAGTGATTCTGATAGAAGAATGCCGCAGCATGAAGTTGAAGGCTTTACCGCCTGACGTCAACAGATCTGATTATCATTTTCGAGCAAATGAAAAGGGTGAAGTGATTTACGGTTTAGGTGCTATCAAGGGTGTTGGTGAAGCAGCTATTGAAAGCATTATTAATGAGCGCAAAAATGGTGAATACCGGTCACTGGATGATTTTTGCGAACGTGTCGATATGTCGAAAGCCAATAAAAAAGTCATGAACTCTCTGGTTACCTGTGGTGCAATGGATTGCTTTTCACCTAATCGCGCTGCATTACAGTCTCATTTACCCTATGCGCTGCAAGCTGCAGATCAGGCTCAGCGAAATCAGGATGCAGGGATGGTTGATCTATTCGCGATGGATGAACCTGCAAATGAAGTGAAGCCGCTACCAGACGTGCCTGCCTGGGATGAAAAAACCCGTTTAATGAATGAAAAGGAAAGTCTTGGTCTCTTCCTGACCGGGCATCCCATCGATCTTTACCAGAAAGAATTAAAACAGATAGTCTCGGTCAACCTGGGGCAATGGCTACAAAAACTGGATAATACGGGTTCTCCAACCTCGGGTTACCGTAGAAAGGATGAAAATGCGATCGTAGTCGGGCTGGTGATAGGGATACGAACTCGTAATGCTCATAATGGTCGGGAAGTATTTGTCACGCTGGATGACCGTACCGGGCGCATCGATGTTCGAGTGTTTCCTGAGATGTTCCAGGAAATAGAAGAATTAGTGAAAAAAGACGTGATGTGGGTGGTCGAAGGCGGCATTTCTTATGATGATTTTAATAATGGAATCCGTATTCGTGCTCGTAAAGTTGAGCTGCTGGAAACTTTCCGCATGAATCATGCGAAAGCTTTACATATAGAATGCTCTGCAATAACGGATATACCCATTCAGCAATTTGCACACAATCTCAAACCGTATCAGCAGGAAGCTAAAGCGAAAATGATATTTCATGGTGCAAAAGAAGGCTATGATTTTGACTTATGCAGTGCAAACGTGTCGTTGGCACTGAATGATGAATGTATTCTGGTGCTTGAAAAACAGTTAGGGAATGATGCTTTTTTTATTGAGTACAATTAAATAGTTTAAAAAGTAGCTATTCCTCGATATTAAAAGAAAAAAGATATTCACCACGAAGCCACGAAATACACAAATTTAAATGATTGTGTGGAAATGAGTTTTGGTGAAGAGTGTGTTTTTACTTTATCAGGGTTTAAAACAAAAGCCTGTTTGATCGAGTTCATCACTCATTAAGTAGTTAAATAAGTCACTGTGCTGCTCGGGCCGGGGATGGCTGTCATTTTCACTGGATGCCGGAAAAGCCCGAATATGTAGGGCGGTTCTGCTCTTTCCTGGATTGATCGTATTTACATATAGTTTGCTGCCTTCGTATTCCGCCGAGAGCGTTAGCATCATCCCGTTAATGGCACTTTTACTGATCGCATAAGCATCCCAGTAAGCACCAAATTTATCATCTGTCATAAAAACCAGTGAGGCATGATCCGATTGTTTTAACAGCGGAATACAATGTTTGGTCAACAGGTATGGACCATTCAAATTCACCTGCATCACCTGAAACCACGTTTCGCTGTCGCTATGCTCGAAAGGAGTGGGAGCACCCAATAAGGCTGCAGTGTGTAAAACCCCATCCAGACGACCAAACTCATTCCCTATATTTTCGGCCATCTCGTAATAATCTTTTTCGGTAGCGCCCTCCAGGTTTAGCGGGTAAATTGCTGGAGTTGGGTAGCCTGCCTGTTCAATTTCATCGTAAACATTTTCCAGTAAACGAACATTTTTACCGAGTAAAATGACGGTGGCTCCCGCAGCAGCATATGCCAGTGACATCACTTTCCCGTAACCACCAGTGGCTCCAGTAACGAGGATGATTTTATCTTTCAGGTTGTTTGCTGCCGGTTTGTAATTATGAGGTTTAGTTGCTGTTTTCATAGTAAAAGTAATTAATTTTCTGGGTCAATGGAAGTGGCACTGTCGTTACGCCAGTAGGGCGCAAAAGCCTCACATCCAGTAAATGTTTTACAGTAGTTTTAAAATTTGTTCTGGATGGTCAATGACTTGATCGGCCATCCAGCTTTTAAGGTTAGCATCTTGACTAATATATCCATACTTTGCGATGACCGTCGTCATGTTGGCGGCATTTCCCGCGGTGATATCCCGTGGGTCATCACCGACATATAAAAATTGCTGAGGATCAATACCGATGATTTTAGCAGCCGTTAAAAGTGGTAAGGGATGAGGTTTTCTCTCGGCAGTCGTATCACCGGATATAGTCACTGCTGAGCGATGATCCAGTTTTAATGCTGACATCAATGGGTCAGTTAACCAGCCCGGTTTATTGGTAACCACACCCCACAGGATAGATTGTTGATCAAACGTATGTAATACCGTTTCAAATCCCTCGAAAAGTGTTGAATGGTCGGCAATGTTATGCAGGTAATAATCAAGAAATCTCAAACGTAGAGATTCTATCTCTTCTTCTGGTCGATGTTTTTCAAAAGCCAGTTTTGTCATTGCCAGCCCACCCCTGGAAACATGCGGTCGGACAACATCCAGGGTCAACGGGTCAAGGCCTTCTTCCTTCAATATATGATTCAGTGAAGCAGTCATATCAGGTGCCGTATCGATTAAGGTTCCATCCAGGTCGAACAGTACAGCACGTACCTCAGTTGGTTTCATATGAACTGACAGGTCATCAGGTAGTTAACATCCACATCACGTCCCAGACTGTAATTTTTAGACAGTGGATTGTAACTCATGCCGGTAATATCGATGACTTCCAGTGATGCTGCCCGCGCGGCCTGAGCCAGTTCGGAGGGTTTAAGAAATTTCTGATATTCATGAGTACCTTTTGGTAACATCTTCATAATGTATTCAGCACCCACAATAGCCAGCATAAATGATTTTACATTACGGTTTAGAGTTGATAAAACGAGCGTACCCTGAGGTTTTAAAGCTTGCGTGGCTGCGTTTATAATACTGGCCGGGTCTGGAACGTGCTCCAGCATTTCGAGGCAACAGATAACATCGAACTGACTTTCATTTTCAGCTGCGAACTGTTCTGCTGTTATTAACTGATAATTGACCTTTAAGCCGGATTCGTGTAAATGCATTTTCGCCACATCCAGTGATAGTTCAGCCATATCAATACCTGTCACGTCTGCACCTTTAGCGGCCATTGCTTCAGCCAGAATGCCACCGCCACAACCTATGTCCAGCACCTTTTTGCCTGCAAGTCCCCCACATTGTCGATCAATGTAATCGATTCTGAGTGGGTTAATATCGTGTAATGTTTTGAATTCGCTGTGGGTGTCCCACCAGCGACTGGCCAGGGCCGAAAATTTTTCAATTTCAGCGGCGTCGACGTTTTCAGTATTCATGATTTATGAGTTACGGTTAATATTTTGATTTCGGTATTATACTTATTTTTTACCACGAAGCGCACGAAGTACACGAAGAATAAAATTTTCTAAAACCCTTGGCGCTCTTCGTGTAGCAGATATATATTTAATTCTGGATTTTTTGTTGCCACTGTTGGGCTACGGTGATGATTTCCACAGCATCAATATCCGTCAATTGATAGTCTTTGAGTTTTTGCACCCCATTGATCCAGCTTTGCGATACCTGCAAACTATTGGCTGCATATACCAGTTGTGACACCGGGTCGTAAACGGGTTGAGTATTTAACTGGGAAAAGTCTACGGCAATCATATCGGCTTTTTTCCCGACTTCCAGAGAACCGATCTGTTCGGACAGTCCCAGTGCTTTTGCTCCATTGATGGTTGCCATTCGAATACTCTGCATGACATTACAACTGCTTGCATCACCACTGATACCTTTGCTAAGTAACGCGGCCGTGCGCATCTCACCAAACATGTCGAGATCATTATTACTGGCTGCTCCATCGGTTCCGAGAGAAACATTGATGTTCAGTTTTTGTAACTGATCGACAGGGCAAAATCCACTGGCCAGTTTTAAATTGGATTCGGGGCAGTGAACGATGTTTACACCTGTTTCTTCCAGTCTTTCCATTTCCATTGCATTTAAACTGGTCATGTGAACAGCCATCAGGCTGGGATTGAGTAGATTAAGTTGATCAAGTCTTTCCAGCGGTCTTTTGCCGGTGTTTTTAACGGCTTCGTCAATTTCAAATTGAGTTTCATGGATATGCATGTGAACCGGTATATCCAGTTCACTACTATACATGGCGATTTGTTCCAGTGGCTTATCTGAAACAGTGTAAGGCGCATGAGGAGCGAGAGCCGTTGAAATAAGGGGGTATTCTCTAACTTCATCGATAACCGCCATTGCCTTGCTGAGGTATTCATCTGCTGACTGAGCCCACACGGTGGGGAAATCGAGTACGATTAAGCCAGCAGTTGCACGTATGCCCATCTGCTGGCAGGTTTTTGCCATGACATCAGGAAAGAAGTACATATCATTGAAACAGGTTGTGCCGCCGCGAATCATTTCAGCAACCGTCAGGCGAACACCGTCCTCTATAAATTGTCGATTTACCCATTTAGATTCGGAAGGCCAGATGTGGTTATTTAGCCAGTCCATCAATGGCAGGTCGTCAGCGATACCTCGCAGCAGGCTCATGGCTGCATGAGTATGTGTATTGATCAATCCGGGCATCAGGATGTGATTATCCAGAGTAACCGTTTCGGCCTGTTCCAGGCCTGGATGATTCGACAGTTCAGCGACAGCAATTATGGCCTTGATACGGTCATTTTCGATGATCAGTGCAGAGTCAGTTAACAGGTCAAATTGTTCGTTAACCGTTAACAGCCATTGAGGTTTGATTACAGTGAGTTTATTCATATGTTGAACCATACAATAAAGAGACAATTATGTAACGACTCTGATTGATTTTATCGGTTACAATTATTCTTTTTCTACAATAAATTTAGTAAACGTGAGTCTACCATCTTCTATTTCTCCAATCCGCTGGGATAACAATCAACTAATTTTGCTTGATCAACGTTATTTACCTGAAAAACACGATGACTTTTTCTGCTCGACTTTAGAGCAGGCGGCAAGGGGTATTACTGATCTGGTGGTGCGAGGTGCTCCTGCTATCGGCATTACCGCTGCCTACGCGGTTTATCTCGGGTTTATGCAGCATCAACAGGATCAAAACTATGATTTGTCTGCAGCACTTGACCATTTGATTAATGCTCGACCTACAGCGGTAAATCTGGCCTGGGCAGTTGACATCCAGAAACTTATTCTGACTGATGATGAACCTGCAAAAGCTCAGCGACTTTTAGTGAATGCTAAACGAATTCATCAACAGGATCTCGAAGATAATATAAAAATGGGTGACTTTGGTGCCGCTTTAATGGAGCCGGCATCCAGAGTGTTAACGCATTGTAATGCAGGTGCGCTGGCAACTGCCGGGTATGGAACAGCTCTGGGTGTAATCCGTTCAGCATGGTCCGAGAATAAACTCGATAAAGTTTTTGCCTCTGAAACTCGTCCCTGGTTACAGGGTTTGAGGTTAACCGCCTGGGAGCTGGCTGCGGATAAAATTCCTGTGTCAGTCATCGTAGAAGGAGCTGCCTCATCATTATTCAGCAGACAGCAGATAGACTGGGTGATTGTGGGTTCCGACCGGATTTGTGCGAACGGTGATGTGGTGAATAAAGTAGGCACCTGTAACCTGGCAATACTGGCAAAACATTATGGTGTGAAAGTGATGGTTGCTGCTCCAACTTCTACCATTGATATGGATACCCCATCGGGTGCTGACGTAGATATTGAAAATCGTTCACCGGATGAAATTCTGGCACAAAAATATGCCTCAAATGAACTGGTTTCAGCATGGAATCCGGTGTTTGATGTGACGCCTGCAGAACTGGTTACCGCTATCGTGACAGAAGAAGGAGTTATTTTACAACCTGACAAACACAAAATGATGTCTTTAATGAACACTAATCATCCATAAATAAGTTAAAATTAAGTTCTGCGCGACGTTTTTATAAGTGGTGGTTTGTGTTGGGTATGTGCTAAAATCGCTTAAATCGAATTTCAAGGGTATTTGGTCATTATCATGACCGGAGAAAAACCACCATTATTATATTAAAAATAGTTTCTTCATCGCTAGTTAAACCACTCTGGTTTGATGCTTTTAACGACCTCGTTATTGTTAGCAAAATATAAAAATTGCCCTTTGTCTAATTTTCAACCATTTACCTATTGAATAAACCAAGAGACTTATAATTCATGGCCGATATTGCTAAGGAAATTTTTCCGGTAAACCTCGAAGATGAGATGCGACAGTCTTATCTGGAATATGCCATGAGTGTCATCGTCGGCCGTGCTTTGCCGGATGTCAGGGATGGGTTGAAGCCGGTGCACCGTCGAGTTTTATTCGCGATGAGTGTGTTGGGTAATGATTACAATAAACCCTATAAAAAATCAGCCCGTGTGGTCGGTGATGTAATAGGTAAATACCACCCGCATGGTGATACTGCCGTGTACGACACCATAGTTCGAATGGCTCAACCATTTTCTCTGCGTCATATGCTGGTTGACGGGCAGGGTAACTTTGGATCTGTCGATGGTGACTCTGCCGCTGCCATGCGTTATACAGAAGTTCGTATGTCCAAAATCGCCCATGAATTACTGGCTGATCTGGACAAGGAAACGGTAAATTTTACACCTAACTACGACGAATCTGAATACGAGCCTGCCGTACTACCGACTAAAATTCCTAATTTGTTAATTAATGGCTCTTCCGGTATTGCAGTTGGCATGGCGACCAATATTCCTCCGCATAACCTGGCTGAAGTCATCGATGCCTGTGTGTTAATGGTGGATCAACCGGATGCGACAGTCGAAGATCTGATGGCCTGCATACCCGGCCCTGATTTTCCAACGGCAGCATATATTAATGGTGCTCGTGGTATTCGCGAGGCCTATCGCACCGGTCGTGGAAAAATATACCTTCGTGCAAAATCCGAAGTAGAAGAAGAACCTAACGGTAAACAACGTATTGTTGTTACTGAATTACCTTATCAGGTTAATAAGGCCAGGTTACTGGAAAAGATTGCTGAACTGGTCAAACATAAAAAAATTGAAGGTATTACCGGTCTGCGGGATGAATCTGATAAAGATGGTATGCGTATGGTAATAGAATTACGTCGGGGTGAAATTGTCGATGTTATTTTGAATAATCTTTATAAACAGACACAGATGGAAAATGTGTTTGGTATCAATATGGTTGCACTATTAGATGGTCAGCCCCAACTGCTTAACCTGCAGAGAATAATTCATGCCTTTATTCGTCATCGCCGTGAAGTGGTGACACGAAGAACGATATTCGATTTACGCAAAGCACGTGACCGCGCTCATATCCTGGAAGGTTTGGCTATAGCACTGTCAAATATTGATGAAATTATCGAGCTGATTAAAAAATCACCCAGTCCGGCAATTGCCAAATCTGCTTTATTAGAACGCAGATGGTCACTTGGTATTGTCAGGGACATGTTGCAACGAGCTGGCTCAGACGTTTCCCGTCCCGATGATCTTTCAAGGGAGTTTGGTCTGGTGGATGACAATTATCAGCTGACTGAAAAGCAGGCTCAATCTATTCTTGATTTACGTCTACAAAAATTGACGGGACTGGAGCAGGAGAAAATTATCAATGAATATAAGGAAATTCTCGATAAAATTGAAGATTTACTGGATATTCTGACACGTGAAGAACGACTAATGTCTGAAATTCGACGTGAGTTGCTGGAAATAAAAGAACAGTTTGCTGATGCACGACGTACTGAAATTCTGGTGAATCAACTGGATATGACGGTAGAAGATTTAATTAACGAAGAAGATGTGGTGGTTACCCTGAGTCACCTTGGTTACGCCAAGGCGCAACCACTGGAAAGTTATTCAGCGCAAAAACGTGGTGGCCGCGGTAAGGCCGCTACTAAAGTCAAAGATGAAGACTTTGTTGAAAAAATGTTTATTGCTTCGACGCACGACACCTTGCTGTGTTTTTCTACTCGAGGAAAAGTTTATTGGCAAAAAGTTTACCAGTTGCCGATTGGTTCACGCACGGCTCGCGGTCGCCCTATGGTCAACCTGTTGCCGCTGGAAGAAAATGAACGGATAACGGCCATACTGCCGGTTAGAGAATATCCTGAAAATGAATTTATCTTTTTTGCCACTGCCAACGGCACGGTAAAGCGAACGCCTTTATCCAATTTTTCACGTCCCCGTAGTAACGGTATAATCGCGATCGATTTGCGCGAAGAAGACAGCTTGATCGGTGTTCAGTTAACCAAAGGTGAAAATGATCTGATGATGTTTGCGGCATCCGGTAAAGGCATACGTTTTGGCGAAGAAAATGTTCGAGCCATGGGTCGTACGGCTGCGGGTGTCCGTGGCATCAGAATTAAACCGGATGATAAGGTAATCACTCTGTTAGCGCTGGATTCTGATGAAGATATTATTCTGTTTGCCACCGAAAATGGTTATGGTAAGCGGACCAAAGTGTCTGATTTTTCACGTCAGGGTCGAGGTGGTCAGGGTGTGATATCGATTCAAACATCAAAACGTAACGGTCAGGTCATAGGTGCTATCAAAGCGAGTTATGATGACGTTATGTTAATTACCAATGCCGGTACACTGGTCAGAACGCCTGTGCAGGATATTTCTCTGGTATCCAGGAATACTCAGGGTGTAACTCTAATTCGCCTTGGTAAAGAAGAAAAACTGGTGCAAATCGCGACTGTTGCTACGGATGACAGTGATGATGAGGCCGAAGGCGAACCTGAGGAAGGTTCGGAAGACTAATTTTTTAAACCACAGGGGACACAGAGATACACAGAGGACTTAATTGTATTTTTAAATTAATTGATTTATCCACCATAAGTTAATGGTAGTAAGTTAATGGTAACAAAAATTAAAATTTCCTCTGTGTGCTCCGTGTTCTTTGTGGTAAATATTTTTTTATTTTACAGATAGGTGAACTATGTCACGCGTTTTTAATTTTAGTGCGGGGCCGGCCATGCTGCCGTCCGAGGTCATTCAACAGGCTCAACAGGAAATGCTCGACTGGCATGGTAGCGGAATGTCCGTCATGGAGATGAGTCATCGTGGCAAAGAGTTCATCGAAATTGCGACCACTGCAGAAACAGACTTACGTGAATTATTATCAATCCCTGATAATTATAAAGTGCTGTTTTTGCAAGGTGGAGCCAGTACTCAGTTTGCTATGGTTCCATTAAATTTGATGGGGAAAACAGGAAAAGCCGATTATGCCAATACGGGTGCCTGGTCCAAAAAAGCGATTTCAGAAGGCAAACGATTTGGAGAAGTGAGTATCTGCGCTAGTTCGGAAGCTGATGGATTCAATTCTGTTCCAGCTTACAGTGGCTGGGAAATGTCTTCCAGTGCATCTTATGTGCATGTAACACCTAATGAAACGATTGGCGGTGTCGCTTATGCTGGTCTACCTGATACTGGTGATATTCCTATAGTAGCAGATATGTCCTCTACTATATTATCTCAGCCAATAGATGTTTCTGACTACGGTATTATTTATACCGGTGCGCAGAAAAATATCGGTCCTGCTGGACTTACAATTGTCATCATCAGAGAAGATTTGATTGGTTTGGCGGGGGATAACTGTCCATCCATGCTGAACTATGCAACACATAGTGAAGCAGACTCAATGGCCAATACACCGCCGACTTATAGCTGGTATCTTGCCGGACTTGTATTTAAATGGTTAAAGGCTAAAGGTGGATTGACTGCGATGCAGGAAATCAATGAACGCAAGGCTGCAAAGTTATATGCAGCGATTGATGGCAATGCTTTTTACTCAAATCCAGTGGCTTTAGAGAATCGTTCGCTGATGAATGTGCCGTTTATACTGCAAGATGCTCAACTTGATGCAGACTTCCTGTCAGGCGCTAAAGAACTGGGCTTAACCAGTTTAAAAGGTCATCGTTCGGTAGGTGGTATGCGTGCCAGTATTTATAACGCGATGCCGGAAGAGGGTGTTGATACGCTGATTCAGTTCATGAATGACTTTGCAGCTAAAAACGGTTAATAGATAGAGATAAGTTATGAAAAAGATATTAACCCTTAATAATATATCTTCACAGGGGCTGGAGCGCTTACCGCGCGAAAGCTATGAAGTTTCATCTGAATGTTCTGTACCGGATGCTATCTTATTGCGTTCTTTTAAAATGCATGATATGGAAATACCCGGTTCACTGCTGGCTGTTGGTAGAGCCGGGGCAGGGGTCAATAATATTCCTCTGGATAAAATGAGCGAGCGCGGCATTGCTGTGTTTAATGCTCCCGGTGCGAATGCTAATGCGGTAAAAGAACTGGTAGTGGCAGGCATGCTATTAGCTTGCCGAAATCTATGTCAGGCCTGGGACTATACCTGTAAATTAGAAGGTTCTGATGCTGAAATATCTAAGGCAGTAGAAGAAGGTAAGAAAAAATACGTTGGCTATGAATTACCCGGTCGTACTTTAGGCGTTATTGGACTGGGCGCTATTGGTGTTAAAGTAGCAAATGCTGCGAAATCACTGGGTATGCATGTAATCGGTTATGATCCAGGTATCAGTGTGCAGTCTGCCTGGAATTTATCGGCCGATGTAGAGCCTACCAGTAGTGTCGATGACATGATGTCGAAAGTGGATTTTATTTCTTTACATGTCCCATTAATTCCAGCTACCAGGAATATCATTAATGCTGAACGGCTGGCCAAGATGAAAAAGGGCGGGGTTATTATGAATTTTGCTCGTGATGGTATTGTGGATGATGAAGCTGTTCTCGCAGCTCTGGATTCAGGTCACCTGCACGCATATGTGACCGACTTTCCGTCTAATCTACTGATGGGCAAAAAAGGTGTTATTAACTTACCGCATCTTGGAGCGTCAACCCATGAAGCTGAAGAAAATTGTGCTGTGATGGTTGCTGATCAAGTGAAGGATTATCTTGAGAATGGCAATGAAAGATACGAATTTTATCATTCGCAAGAAGAA
>CALCSG010000553.1 GCA_937894085.1 uncultured Gammaproteobacteria bacterium
GGTGTTAAATTAAAGGGTGCTGATAAAGTAGCTCGTATACCTATCAAAGTAGTGCCTAGTACTAACGTTCAGAGGAAACCTTCCTGGATCAGGGCCAAGGCTCCGACCAGTGACCTGGTGAAGCAACTGAAGAGCACCTTGCGCGAAAATAATCTGTATACGGTTTGTGAAGAAGCGGCCTGCCCAAATCTGGGAGAATGTTTCTCTAAAGGCACTGCCACTTTTATGATTATGGGTGATATCTGTACCCGTCGATGTCCTTTCTGCGATGTCGGACACGGGCGCCCCAATCCGCTGGATGAAGATGAGCCTTATAATGTTGCAAAAACGATTCACAACATGAAATTACGTTACGTGGTAATAACGTCAGTGGATCGTGATGATTTACGTGATGGAGGAGCGTTGCATTTTGTTAAATGTATCGATGAAATTCGACGGCTGAATCCAGATATTCAGATTGAAATTTTAACCCCGGATTTCAGAGGGCGAATGGATATCGCGCTGGATATTCTGACTCGTTCTCCGCCGGATGTCTTTAATCATAATCTCGAATCAGTGCCCCGCCTGTATAAAAAAGTACGTCCTGGTGCGGATTATATGTGGTCTCTGGAATTACTACAGAGCTTTAAACAGCTATACCCTTCGGTGCCAACCAAGTCAGGCATTATGCTTGGGCTAGGTGAAGAAATGGATGAAGTTGAGCAGGTGTTACGTGATATGCGCGCGCATGAGGTGAATATGTTGACTCTGGGCCAATATTTACAGCCCAGTCGGGATCATCTTGCGGTAGAGAGGTTTGTGACACCTGATGAGTTTAAACAACTGGAGGAACTGGCTTACGGGCTTGGTTTTGATCAGGTCGCTAGCGGACCGATGGTGCGTTCTTCGTATCATGCTGATTTACAGGCGAGTGAAGTTTTAAACTCATAAGTAATAAATGTAGCAATATTAGTTTTTTCTGATACAACTAGTAAGATAATTATTATTATCAACAATAAGTGTTGCAAACACGGTTAACAGGAGAAACTATGAATATAAGAAATAATCCCGGGTGGATTTTTTTACTAATAACAATCGGGTTTTTTTTTCCGATTAGCAGTTTTGCATCCACAGCAGGTGAAACCCTGGATCTTACCCAACATTGGGTGGGTTATAGCGCTATCGCAATTTTTGCTTTCGCATACCTGCTGGTCATGGCCGAAGAATTCATGCACCTGCGTAAATCCAAGCCGGTTATTCTGGCTGCCGGTCTGATCTGGATTTTAGTGGCCTATGTGTATGCACAGCATGGTGATACACACACTGCTGAAATCGCAATCCGTCATAATATTCTGGAATACTCCGAACTGTTCCTGTTCCTGCTGGTGGCGATGACTTATATCAATGCGATGGAAGAGCGGCTGGTATTCGATAAGCTTAAGTCCTGGCTGGTGAGTAAGGGGTTTACCCTGCGTCAGTTATTCTGGATTACCGGTATCATTGCTTTTTTTCTATCACCCATTGCGGATAACCTGACCACCGCCTTATTAATGTGTGCGGTGGTCATGTCAGTAGGCGGTGATAATAAAAAATTCATACTTTTGGCGTGTATCAATATTGTGGTTGCCGCCAATGCTGGTGGCGCATTTAGCCCGTTCGGCGATATCACCACGTTGATGGTGTGGCAGAAAGGATTAATTGATTTCTGGACTTTCTTTAGCCTGTTTATTCCGTCGGTGGTTAATTTTGTGGTTCCAGCAGCGATTATGTCGTTTGCCGTGTCAACCGATAAACCGGATGTGAAAGACGAAGCGGTAGAGATGAAAAAGGGGGCGATGGTCATCGTCGGTTTATTTGTACTTACCATTATCACCGCCGTCAGTTTTCATAACTTTATGCATTTACCACCGGTAGCCGGCATGATGACTGGTCTCAGTTATTTAATGTTTTATGCGTTTTACCTGAAAAAATCTGGTCATAGCCAAAAGAAAGTTTTCCTTTCACAGGCCGAAGACAACAGTGTTTCTGCGCACAGTGACACTCAGTTTGATGATACTTACGAAATTTTTAATAAGGTCAAAAGAGCCGAGTGGGACACGCTGTTTTTCTTTTACGGAGTCATTTTGTGTGTGGGTGGACTAGGGTTAATCGGTTATCTGGCAATGGCATCAGAGTTTATGTATATCGACCTGGGACCAACGACCGCGAATATCATGGTGGGTGTGCTATCAGCAATTGTCGATAATATTCCGGTTATGTTTGCAATCTTAACTATGAATCCAGAAATGTCACAGGGGCAATGGTTGCTGGCGACATTAACAGCCGGTGTCGGTGGTAGTATGTTGTCTATTGGTTCTGCTGCCGGTGTTGCCCTGATGGGACAGGCTCGTGGCTATTATACGTTTTTTGGACATTTAAAGTGGTTGCCGGTTATTGCACTGGGTTATGTGGCCAGTATTTATGCTCACTTCTGGGTTAATGCAGCACTTTTTTAAAGGCTTTTGACCGCTATTTAAAAAGCCGCGAATTTTCGCGGCTTTTTTTGTTAACTGATTTTTTCAGGCTGAAATAATTATCAGCGTATACGGTCACACAAATCTTCATCTGCAAAAAAATAAGCAATTTCAATTTTGGCGGTATCTGGACCGTCAGAACCATGTACGGCATTCTCATCAATAGTCGATGCAAAATCAGCACGTATTGTTCCCGCTGAAGCCTCTGCAGGGTTAGTTGCTCCCATTACTTCACGATGAGCGTTGATGGCGTTTTCACCTTCCAGTACCTGTACCATAACGGGGCCGGAGATCATGAAATCCACCAGGTCATTAAAGAAAGGTCGTTCCTTATGCACGGCATAAAAACCTTCAGCTTTATCACGGCTGAGTTGCATCATTCTGGCAGCGATAATTTGCAGGCCCGCTTTCTCAAAGCGGCTATAGATTTCACCGATTACATTTTTGCCGACAGCATCCGGTTTGATAATAGACAGGGTTCTTTCAATATTCATAAACAGTTCTCAGGGGTGATTGGGAAAGCGGCAAATTCTACGCAGTTTTGATGATTAGTAGAAAGTATCAGAATACATAATCATAGACATAGAAAAAATAACCAGGTTACAACTTCTTTCTGTCAACCCGTGAGTAGACGGCCTGCAGGAGTTAGCAAATGGAATTCATGTTAGCAACTATTAGCGGCCTTTCATGCTCAACTCTGCATTTCCAGGGTTAATCAAATAAAAGGTAAATATTGCCTGAAAAAAATCTAAATTTCATCTGGTAACAGCTGCTCTGATTCGCCATAATCGCGCTCCTTTTCCTGCAGAGATAACCTTTTTATGTGGTTCCGTAATTTACAGATTTACCTACTATCAGAAACTTTTGAAGCGTCGGCAGAAGAGCTGCACGAGGCCCTGCTGGAAAAAGCTTTTAAACCCTGTCAGGGGCTGGATACATTTAGAGTGGGCTGGACAGCGCCACTGGGTAAGCACGGGGATCAGCTGGTGCATGCTACCAATGGACGCTTAATGTTATGTATGCGTCGTGAAGATAGAATTTTACCAGCCGCTGTTGTACGCGATGCGGTTGAAGAAAAAGTAGACGAAATTGAAGCTGCAGAAGCCCGCACAGTTGGCCGTAAAGAGAAAAGTGAGATTAAGGAAGAGGTTATCGTGGATTTTTTGCCACGCGCATTTACCAAATCCAGCCGCAGCTATGCGTATATTGATCCACAAAATAACTGGGTCATTTTAGACTGTACTACGGCAAATAAAGCCGAAGAGATTTTAAGCCTGATACGCGAGTCCCTTGGCTCATTTAAGATAAAGCCACTTGCTGTCAATAATGCGCCTTCTGCGGTAATGACAGACTGGGTTAAAAATAAAGCACCTGATGATTTGCTGGTTGAAGATGAATGCGAGCTTAAAGAGCCAGTTGAAAATGGCGGAGTGATTCGTATACGTGGTGTTGATCTGGGCAGTGACGAAGTCCAGCAGCACCTAAGTTCCGGTAAGGTTGTGTCAAAATTAGCAATACAATGGCAGGAGCGCATTGCCTGTGTCCTGGTGGAAGATTTATCCATTAAAAGACTGAAATTTATGGATCTGGTAATGGAAGAAGCCGCTGATACGGCGGCAGATGATGAAGTAATGCGATTCGATGCTGATTTTGCTTTGATGTCACTGGAAATTTCACGATTTATTCCAGCTTTATGTGAATATCTGGGTGGTGTTGATAAGAATTAATTTTAATGGCTCTGAATGAAAATCATGTAATGTCGTCATTGCGTCCATTGGTTCGGTAAACGGTGCTCCATGCACCACTACTCCCGCATGCTTTTAGCGGGAATCCATCGAACAGCAGTTATTTATTAGCGTAATTGCTTCAATTTATAATGGATTCCGGCCAAATGCGTGGCGGAATGACGCCGATAGTAAACAGAAACTATCTACATGATACTCCTACAGAGCCATATAATTTTAATATGACAGGGTGCCAGCAGGCACCCTGCCTTCTTTTTAGGTCATTTATATAATAAAAATGGATTGTTTCAGGGCTTTTTACCTGGTTTGTGTTTTATTTTAGTCATAGACTTTTTATTAAATGACTTTTATGCTGGCTATAACTTTTTGTATTTCTTAAGTTATGGCTCAAAGCAGCATCACCCAGAGGTTTATTCTATGTATTGTACTGATGTTGTTAGTCAGTGGGGTATATAGCAGTGATTTGTCCGAGCGTCAGATTACAAACCTGTCTTCGTCAGAACAACTTAATGGCGATTTCGATGCGATAAAAAAGCGTGGTAAATTGCGCATTATCATTCCGGCCAATATAGGAGGAGGTCGGTATCTGCCACGTAACGGTTCACCGGTTAGCGAACAACATGAAATAGTCGAAGCTTTTGCACAGTTCCATCATTTAATTCCAGAACTGATTATTGCTGAAAATTTTGGCGATATGATTCCCGCACTGGCTGACGGGCGTGCTGATATTGTTGCAGGTAATTTAACTATTACTGAGGCTCGTCGCAAAAATATAGAATTTTCCATCCCTCTGGCGCATGTACGCGAAAAAATTCTGGTACAAAAAACTGATAAAAGTATTCAGACAGTGGCTGACTTAAATCATAAACGGGTCATGGTTTCCAGTGATTCTACTTTCTGGGATGCTTTACAGTGGCTAAAGAAGAATAAATATAAAGACATTCAATTACTGGCCAGACCGGCAGGTATGCTGGATGAAGAAGAGCTCGACCTGCTGGCCAAAGGTGAAATTGATGCGACCATACGCGATAGTAATATCGTCGATATGTATTCTGGATACAGAGATGATTTTAAGGTCGCCACCAACTTTAGTGGACAAAGAGATATCGCCTGGGGGGTACGCAAGGAGGCGCCAGGCCTGTTATTAGCGCTAAATGAGTTCTTACAGCTGGAGCACATGACTGCTGACGACAGTGAGTTTTCTACCGATGGTTTCGATAGCATTAAAAAACGTAAAGTGTTACGAGTTTTGCTCAGAAATAATGCTTCATCCTATTTTTTATACAAGGGAGAATTGCTTGGTTTTGAATATGAAATGGCAAAAGCATTTGCCAAATTTCATGGTTTACGTCTGCAAGTGATTGTGCCACCGACACATAAAGAACTGCTCGGTTGGCTGGTTGACGGAAAAGCCGATCTGGCTATTGGTTTTCTGGAGCCGACAGCCAGACGCAAAGCGCTGGGTATTGAGTTTTCTGAACCTTATAACTATGAATCACAACATATAGTGGTTAATGGCAAAAGCACTATAAATAAATTGCAGGATCTGGATTCGCACACGATCAGTGTCAGGAAATCGAGTGCTTACTGGGAAACCCTAACGAAACTTAAACAGTCGGGCAGCAGGTTTACCTTAAAACCTGCTCCTGAAGATGTGGAAACTGAAGAACTGATTAAGGCCGTTGGTTCTAAAAAAATTGATTTAACTATGGCCGATGAGCATATTCTGGATATAGAGCTGGCAAAATCTGTACCGGTAAAATCGGCTTTTACAATTGGAGAAAAACGTCCTCAGGCAGTTGCTATACGCAAACATAATAAAAAATTAATTAATGCGATTAATGCTTTTATAAAAAAAAATAATAAAAGTGAATATTATAATGTGCTGTATAAAAAATATTTTAAAAGTCGAAAATCAATCTTAAAACTGGCTAAAGGACGCATCCACAATATCGGCGAAAATAATTTGTCACCGTGGGATAATATAACGCGCAAATATGCAGAAAAATATGGTTTTGACTGGCGCTTGATTACCGCCCAAATGTATCAGGAAAGTCGCTTTGATCCTAAAGTGAAATCGTTTGCAGGTGCAAAAGGATTGATGCAGTTGATGCCACAGACTGCCAAGTCGGTTGGGGTTACAAATCTTGAAAAACCGGAAAATAGTATCAGGGGCGGGATAAAATACATGGACTGGTTACGTGACAGGTTTGATGAAAGCCTGCATGTTTCAGAGAGGTTGTGGTTCACGTTGGCCGCTTATAATGCAGGGTATGGTCATGTGCAGGATGCTCAACGGCTGGCCAGTAAAAAAGGCTGGGACAAAAAACGCTGGTTTGATAATACAGAAAAAGCGATGTTGTTATTGTCCAGAAAAGATTATTCCAGTAAAGCAAGATATGGCTATGTGGATGGAGATGAACCGGTTCAGTATGTGAGAAGTATTCGTGACCGTTTCGAAGCGTATGCAAAACTTAATCAGAATAAAATATCACAACAGAACAGTTTAATTATTGCGCGCGAATAGGTGCTTAGTTTTAATAAACATTTCGTATCTATGCAGTAATAATAAAGTCAAAAGACATTCACCACGAAGCCACGAAGTACACGAAGAAAAACAAATGAGCATAAAAAGGTAACCAGATAAATCAGCACCTATCATAATTTTGAAAAAACTTATCTGCATCTGTGTGATTACCAAGGGATAGTGTCGGTCTAATTACCGAGCGACTTTGTCGTAAGTAGCGTATCAGCCAGTTGCTACACTGGCTATGGTTTATGCACTTTTCTGCCAAGCTTGTGCTTTCGCTACTCTTAAGGCCGTGGTATTCATATTTTGCCGCAGCCATATACCACGTACACCGTTTGGACTTATATCAACACCCAGAGCGGCCGTGAGTTTCAAGGCCACCTTTTGCTGACCAAGATGAGGATGTTCGACTGAGAATTGCACAACGGCATCCTCGATCGCCTTATCCACGCTGTTTTTATAACGTATGTTAGGTGTTTCTTGTCCGACCCCTGAATTAAAATGATTACTGGATTGCGACTTCATTGACCGCACGTAAAATACGTGCTACAAATTTTCACGTGTAGACAGTTAGGAAAATCAGATGAAACAAAACATTACTTTATCCCTTGAAAAGGACATCATTCAAGGTGCTAAAGTGCTGGCAGCCAGAAAATCCACTTCAATCAGTGCATTGATAGCTGAAGAGCTTATTCGAATTGTGCAACAGGATAAGCGATACACACAAGCAAGGCTTGATGCGCTTGCTGATCTTGAACAAGGTTTTGAATTGGGTGGTAAACCTGCCAGTCGAGAATCACTTTATGAGCGATAAGTTTTTTGTAGATACCAATATCCTCATATATGCCTATGATACGGAAGCTGAAAACAAACATTTGCGTTGCAAAAACATAATACGTGAACTTTGGAATGACGATAATGGAGTGATTAGTACACAGGTCATGCAGGAATTCTACGTGAATGTCACCAGAAAAATTCCAACCCCACTGTCCTTAGAGCAAACCCGTAGAATATTGGCACAGTATGAGACCTGGCAAGTTGAAGTGATTGATGCTCCGTTAATAAATTTTGCCTCAAAAATACAGGAAAGAAACCGGTTATCATTCTGGGATTCTCTAATCATTGCTACCGCTATCCAGGGAAATGTGAAAATTCTTTATAGTGAAGACTTGAATGTAGGACAAATAATTGAAGGGATTGAGATAGTTAACCCTATGCTTGCATAACTGGGTCAAATACACGTTAAAACATCATCCTGTTGTTACTGCTTGCTGAATTTCATCAGTGTAGATCGAGTAGTAAACCATCTGAAACAGGAGATACGTCTACGTCCGGTTTGTGTTCATACTGTTCCCTATAGCTTGTCAGGGATGATCAAAAAACAGCACCTATTTGCCCCTATTACAGCGCACCATACCAATGGCAGCTTTTAGTGTATTCCTCTGTCGATCAGGCACTAAATAAAAAGGCATTTCTAAGTAGAGAGAATTTCATGATTAATAACAGTTAACCGGTTTTTCTGGTGGTATATCCAGGGGTTGTTTAACTGGCATTTACCTGTGCGCTCATTGATAGTCTCATGGATGATCTTAAGTAGCGTGATAGAGTATCGATGCAAACATTTAACAGCGCAGTGATGGTGATTAACATCATGGCCCGATCGAGCCGGATATCCTGAATAGCACTGTCGATATAAAACCCCAGGGTGGCGATTCCTAAAATTCCCAGAATGGCTGTCTCGCGCAAAATAATTTCCCAGCGGTAAAACAGGAATGCCAGGAACTGGCCATAGATTCGAGGTACCACTTCGTAAAAATATCGATTGAAACCTTTTGCCGCATCCTGGCGTATAGGCAGAGCATCGCTATAACGACCCATCAGGTGAGCGATAATAGCCCCGTTATGCAGAGCCAGCGCAATGATAGCCGGTAACATTGATGGCCCCCACAGGGTCAATAGAATGAATGCAAGAATATATTCCGGTGTAGAACGCATGACTACCAGAAAAAGATGTCCCGCACTACGCGCAAATCGAGCAAAAAATAATTTAGAAATTAATGGAAACCATATAAGAGCAATAAATCCGGTCAGAATCAGGGCTAGCTGAGTTAATAATAAACTGTTAACAATACCGGGCAGAGCCTCGTTCATGAATAGTTCAGAAAACCAGTGCCAGAGTCCGTTTAAATCCTCTCCCCGACGTATCGGTAGAGGGATAATGTCATGGGTGAAAAATCTAATGACATTGTCAAATGAAATGCTGCTGTCATTGGCGATGATGAAAGGTGAAGCAACCAGGTACAGGGGTAACAGTTTCGGTCTAACCCAGTATTTGATGCCGGCAATTAACAGGTAAAAAAGAATTAATAAAGCCCAGACTTCTGAATACAGTCCTTCATAAAAGGCAGTACTCAGGTAATAACCTAATGTGGGCAGCCCGACAAAACCCAGCACGGCACTGGAACGTAAACCACATTCCAGGCGGTAACTGGTATAGGTGATAAAGTGTTGCCACAGGTCGGGTAATCTGGCGTAAAAAAAAGAAGAAGTAAGGCCTGCACTGTGGCGAATGTTGTCATATGCCCGACGATCACCTTCTTCCAGAATTTCTGCATACACTTTGGCAAAAGTGGCAGCATAGGGCAGACCAATGGCGAGCAATCCTGTCAACGGGTGTAAGCCGAATATTTGCAAAAAAATTAAAGCCCAGAATAATTCATGAACAGCACGAACTAAAGCGCAGAGTATTCTAACCAGTCGAAAATGAAATAACTGTGCCAGGACAAAACCGCTGATGCATCCGGCCGAAACTCCGAGCATGGCAAAAGCGACGGTTTGCAATAGCGCATGTAACGGGTTTTCAATATTGAATAGTGACGGTGATAACAGGCCGGAAAACAATCGCCCCAGTTCAGACATCGGGTCATAGGTGTTTATCGACAGGTCTGCGAAAGGCAGGCAGGCCAGGGCTATGGCTATAAAAATCCAGCTTACTTTCCATCGGGCTGAACGTATATGGCTTAGACCTTTATTCACCGTAGAGTTCTAACAGGTCTTCTCGTTTGAGGTTTTTAGCGGCCTCATCAATAGTAATTCGTCCATGATCGAGGCCGATGATACGGTCGCAATAGGCCAGCGCCAGGTCAATATCGTGCATGGCAAGAACAACAGTGTCAAAGAGTCTGCATAATAGTGACATCACCAGTTTAGACTGTTGCTCATCAAGTGATGAAACGGGCTCATCGGCCAGCAAAATATCGCCACCCTGCATAATCGCCCGTGCTATTGAAGTTCGTTGCTGTTGACCACCGGATAGTTGAGCGACCGGTTCGAACAGTTTGTCGCTCAACTGCATTTCCTGCAGTATCTGTTCAACTTCAGCAACCGGCTTTTTAAGTGGTTTGATTAAATTGAGCAGGTTGTAGCCGACAGATTGCCGACCCAGCTGGCCCATGTAGACATTGTGATATACCGAGAGACTGGCAACCAGCCCATAATCCTGTGGTACCAGCGCGATATCTTTCGGGCGTTGTTCATAAAGCAGTTTAATAAGTGTCGATTTACCGGAACCACTGTGCCCCACCAGTGCCAGCTTCTGGCCGGCAGGAATGTGCAGGGTAATATCAGTCAGCACAATTTCATCTTTATACGAGGCATTGGCTGACTGTAGATTAAACACCAGATCAGGACTAGTCGATTAAGCCGATTTCCTTAGCGGTATCAAGGATGGGCTGGTAATCATTATTGCTGGCCTTGATGAAACTGCTGCGTGGAAAAGCTTCCAGTAGTGCCGGGTCTTTCATATCCAGCAGGGCTTGCTGAACACGCGCCTTAAAGCCTTCTCCCCATTCTTTATCAACATCTCCGCGAATGGACCATTGATAGTCAGGATAAGCGGGAGTTTTCCAGATTACAGAAACTTTACTGCCATCAATTTTTCCGTCTTGCATTTCCTTTTCCCATACTTTGTAATTAGTTGCACCAACCTGATAAGCACCGGTTTGTACCAGTGCAATTGTGCGTGAGTGATTTCCACTGAACCCGACACGTGAAAAAGTATCATCCGGGGATTTTTTTAAATATTCACGAATATAAAACTCAGGCATTAATCGACCAGAAGTCGAACCTTTTGAGCCGAATGTGAAGGTTTTTCCGGCAATATCGGCGGGGAATGCTGCGGACTCTTTTAGCCCTGTACTGTGATGAGCAATAAAGTACGTTACGAACTCTGTGTCTTCCTTGCCCTGGGCAATGGCTTCAGAACCGGGCACCAGTAGACGCGCACGTACACCGGATAATCCGCCAAACCAGGCCAGTTGAATCTGATTATTTCTAAACGAAGTGATGGCCGCCGAATACGATTTGACCGGTACATATTTTACCGGAATACCCAGTTGCTGAGTAAGGTAGTCGGCTACTTTCCCAAATCGCTTGATTAACTGAGATTGATCCTGGTCGGGAATGGCAGAAAATACCAGTGTTTTTGGTGCACTGTATACCTGGGTAGAAAAAGAGATGGCCAGTATTGACAGGCAAAAAAACTGAGTAATACGATTAATTTTTGTTTTCATTTAAGACTCCTTTTAGTGTTTTTAATTATTTACCTGAATCCGTAGCTTCAGGTATTGCCCCATAAATAATATAAGTTTTCTGGCAGATAAAAAACGTTATCTTTCATGAGGCTAAACAGTAACTGCTTTTTAACTTGCTGTGCTTGATAGTGATCAGCATGGCAATACAATATTGCTGAGTCATATTGCTAGCTTTTTCATACTAAATATCCTGCTTTATAATTTATTTAGAAGTTGCCGCCAGCCGTTTAGTTCATTATCTGTGGTGAATAATGGCTGTCTGGCGATACAGGCCTTTTCTAACTGGTTATAAAATTTGTGATCTGACTCTGCTTTTAGCAGAAGTTCTGATAATGCCTGCTCATCTTCAACCGGATAATATCCCGCATAGTCTTCTCCGAGTAAGCCGATCGAACCTTCTATATTGGAGGCGATGACCGGAATACCTGCCACTATTGCTTCCGAGATGACATTGGCTCCGCCTTCCATCCGTGAGGGTAGCAGCAGCACATGAGTGCGTTGATAAACCTGTCGAATTTTGTGATGTGCAATTTCCCCATGCCAGTGATAGCGGGAATTTATTCGCATCTCTGCTGTGGCCTGTTGTGCCCACTCAGCTGAATGCGCCTTGCCAAAATGATGAACCTGGATACGACTGCTGGCAGGCAGATTGCGTACTGCCATGGCAGGTCTCATGGGGTCTTTTTCTTCGCGTAAATGACCCATTACTGATACGTGAAAATAGCGTTTGTATGGATTACGTTTAGCGACAGGTTCGGCAGACTGATGAATGACATGCATTTTATGCCGTTGATCTGCGGGCAGGGTATTGTTGATTAAATCATGCAGCCCCACCAGTTGATGTGCCAGTCGAATGGATTGCAAAGTGGGTTGCGGGTGACTATGGATGAAACGATAGGCATCAGTACCGGTGATAGCGACAATTAACGGCCGATGCGGGAACCGTTCAGCAAACAGTTGAATGGAGTCGGCACTACGCCAGGCATGTAAAGCCAGCATCATATCAGCAGTCTGGTTTGTATAGGACACACTGATTTCGACTGTATGTCCTAATGTCCTGAGTATATGTGCCCAACGGGCGGCAGTGGCCCGGTTGCCTGCTCTGGAGCGGGGTGGAGCAGGTGTGATAAGAAGTATGCGCATTGTTTTATTATTAACCTTACCTTCGGCTAACCATATCATAAATAATCGTCAGGATGACATCCGTTCCACAGCATGGGACAATGGCTTTCATACTTTTAGCCAACAAATTTTAAAAAGCTGTATGGATAAACTGAATCCCATCGTTATCGCTGAACAGGCGCAGGATGCACATTGTCGCACATTAGCATTAATCGAAGGACTGGATGCCGAACAGTTAATGGGGCCGTTGCTGGCAACGGTAAACCCGTTGCGCTGGGAAATAGGGCATGCAGCATATTTTTATGAATACTGGGTCCTGTGCCATCACCTGCAGCAACCATCGATTCGTGAAGATTCTGATGATTTGTATGATTCAATCACTATCGCCCATGATGATCGCTGGAATTTAGCGTTACCTGAACTGTCAGAAACATTGAATTATATGCAGACTGTGCTGGAAAATATAAAGCAATGTCTTGCTGGCGGAGAAGATGCCAGGCGCGATTACCTGGCGTTATACGCTGTATTTCATCACGATATGCATAACGAAGCCTATACCTATACCCGGCAAACCCTGAATTACCCGACTCCTGATTATGGCGGGGATAGCAGTAACAATTATCAGGCCGGTGCGCTACCGGGTGATGTGCAAATACCCGGTGGACGCTTTAAGTTAGGGGCAACAGCAGAGGATGGTTTTGTTTTTGATAATGAGAAATGGGCGCATGAAGTCGATATAAAACCATTTGGCATTGCAAAAGCAGCGGTCAGTAATGCTGATTTTTTGAAATTTGTGGAAGCAGGTGGCTATAACAATAAACAATACTGGCTGGATGAAGGCTGGAAATGGCGCGAAAAATCAAACCTGGCGCATCCTGTGTACTGGCGTAATACTTCATCAGGCTGGGATATAAAGCAGTTTGATCAATGGAACCCGATGCCGGTGAATGCAGCAATCATTCATGTAAGCTGGTTTGAAGCACAGGCTTACTGTCGTTGGGCCGGAAGACGCTTGCCGGGCGAAGCGGAATGGGAAGTGGCAGCTTCAGCAGAAGCAAGTCTGGATGGAAAAAAATTATCGGCCAGTAAACGACACTTTCCCTGGGGAGATGAAGCTCCCCGTGCTGATCAGGCTAACCTGGACGGATACGCACTCGGAACAGTGGATGTTGCTGCATTTCCAGCCGGTGACTCGGCTTTTGGCTGCCGACAGATGATCGGCAATGTATGGGAATGGACAGAGGACAGCTTTAATCCCTATCCGGGATTTAAAGCGGATATGTACCAGGATTATTCGCAACCTTTATTCGGCATTACCAAAGTTTTACGTGGAGGGGCCTGGCCCACACGTGGCAGAATGATTAGAAATACCTGGCGCACCTACTATGGCCCCGATAGAAATGATGTTTTTGCCGGTTTTCGTACCTGTGCCCTGAATGAGTAGCAGACCATTGAGAAAAAATAAAATACAGTTTCATGATTTACATACCAGTCGCAACGAATTCGCCAGCGATGTTTTAAAGGGGCTGAGTGTTCGCCCGGCATCGATACCACCGAAATATTTTTACGATGCCAAAGGCTCAAAATTATTTGATGCCATTACACAATTACCTGAATATTATCCAACTCGCACCGAGATAGATCTTTTATCAAATAACGCAGCACAAATAGCCCGACACGTTGGAACCGGAAGTTTACTGGTTGAGCCGGGTGGTGGTAGTTGTGCCAAAGTACATATTTTACTGGAAGGACTGAAACCCCGGGCATACGTGCCGATGGATATTTCCAGGGATCACTTGCAGCTGGCGGCAGAAGAGCTGGCTATTGCCTTTCCATGGCTGGAAATCCATGCTGCCTGTACCGATTTTACGCAGGAAATGTCATTACCGCCGAGTGCGCCCAGGGGCACACATGTCGCGTTTTTTCCGGGTTCCAGTATAGGTAATTTTGATCCTGATGCTGCGGTCGTATTTTTACAGGCAATAGCTGAATTAGTGGGACCGGGAGGCTACCTGTTAATTGGTGTAGATCTGAAAAAAGACAAGGCAATACTGGAAGCGGCTTATGATGATTCAGCTGGCATAACGGCTTCATTTAATTTGAATTTACTGTCGCGTATAAATCACGAGTTAAATGCTAATTTTGATTTAACAAAATGGCGACATAAAGCGTTATATAACGAACAGGTTGGTCGTATTGAAATGCATCTGGTAAGTCAGCAGGATCAAACTGTGGAAATCAATGAGGATTCTTTTAGTTTTGTTGAAGGTGAAACTATTCATACCGAAAATTCGTATAAATATACCAGTGATGAATTTATCAGGCTGGCTTCGAAAGCCGGTTTTCAATCGGATGAGTTATGGATAGATGGAAATCGTTTATTCAGTGTGCATCTGTTCAGGGTTAATGATTTGCAGCGCTAACAATTGATAAAATTCCAGGGTAAAGTTCCGGTCAAATAAACAGATATAAACAATGAAAAGTAATAATTCTCCCGTAGTAAAAGATCTGGTGCTGATTGGTGGCGGTCATGCGCATGTTGCTGTGTTAAAACGTCTAGGCATGCAACCTGTCCCGGGGTTAAGAATTACCCTGGTTACACGCGATATTCATACACCATATTCCGGCATGTTGCCGGGTTATGTAGCCGGTCATTATAGTTATGATGATTGTCATATTGATCTTGGTCCGCTGGCAAGATTTGCCGGAGCACGTCTATATCATGCACCGGTAACAGGCCTTGATATCAAAAATAAACAGGTGCTGGCTGCGGGTCGGCCAGCTATCAATTACGATCTACTTTCCATTAACACCGGCTCAAGACCCGATAGTGTCAATATTCCGGGTGTTGATGAATTTGCCATAGCAGCTAAACCCATCGATATCTTTTTAACAAAATGGGAGGCGCTGATCGAGCGCGTAAGCAATAGCCAGGGTGAATTTAAAGTCGTCGTAGTGGGCGGTGGAGCCGGTGGTGTCGAACTGGCATTATCCACACAGCACCGTTTACAAAACATGTTACGTGAGCAGGGTGACGATCCTCAACGATTGAGTTATACCCTGTTAACGCAAAGTGATCGTATCATGCATATGCATAATGGCGGAGTGCGGGACCGTTTTGAGCGCATATTTAGTGAGCGTGATATCTCTATTAAAGTTAGAAGTAGAGTGGCTGAAGTTAAAGCCGATCAGGTATTGCTGGATGATGGCACTGTATTTTCTACTGATGCGATTATATGGGTGACTACGGCATCCGCCCCTGCCTGGCCTGCTGAAGCGGGACTTTCCGTCGATGAAAATGGTTTCATCCGGGTCGATAAAAACCTGCAATCACTATCACACGAAGGTATTTTCGCAGCGGGTGATATTGCTTCGCTGAAAGATCCCAGGCCAAAATCCGGTGTTTTTGCGGTCCGTCAGGGACCGGTTTTAGTGCATAACCTTAAAGCTGCTGCGACTCACAAAAGGTTAAGGCCATATCGACCGCAAAAGAATTTTCTGGGACTGATTAGTACCGGGGACAAATATGCTATCGCATCACGCGGGAATTTTTCGTTTGAATCAGCCTGGTTGTGGAAAGTTAAAGACTGGATTGATGTGCAGTTCATGAGAAAATTTAATGAATTGCCTGACATGGATGAACAGGATAATCCCCGCTTTGCCTCGGGTATAGCCGATGCGGATGCGATTAAGGAGCTTTCAACGCTGGCAATGCGCTGTGGTGGTTGCGGTGCCAAAGTGGGTGCCACCATTTTATCCAGGGTCATGCAAAGGTTACCCGATGAAAAACGTGATGATGTATTGATCGGCAGAGATTCACCGGATGACTGTGCCATGCTGGCAGTACCACCAGGCAAGGTCATGGTACAAAGTGTGGATTATTTTCGCGCTTTTATCGAAGATAGCTATACATTCGGGGCCATAGCGGCTAACCATGCACTTGGAGATGTATTTGCGATGGGTGGAGAAGCTCAGTCGGTACTGGCTATTGCGACGGTTCCCTACGGTCGTGAACGGGTGGTGGAAGAAACATTATATGATGTGATGGCTGGAGCCATGTCAATAATTCAACCCAGTGGAGCGGTATTAGCTGGTGGACATTCCAGTGAAGGGGCCGAACTTGCTTTTGGTTTGACGGTGAACGGCCTGATCGACCCGAACAGAGTCTGGCGTAAGAGCGGATTACAACCGGGTGATGCAATTATTTTAACCAAGGCTATCGGCACTGGTACCTTATTTGCTGCAGAAATGCGCGGTAAAGCGAAAGGCCGTTGGGTTGATGCTGCCATACAGTCCATGCTGGTTTCCAGTCAACAGGCCGCTGAATGCCTGCAGCGGTTTAATGCCACGGCCTGCACAGATCTGACCGGCTTTGGTATCATCGGGCACCTGATCGAAATGACAAAAGCTTCTCAGGTTGATGCAGAGATTTATATGGATAACTTGCCATTACTGGATGGAGCAATGGAAACTGTGGCTGCCGGTATCCTGTCTTCGTTACAGCCTGCTAATCTTCGCTTGCGTCGGGCCATTCATGATATTGAAAATGCAGCAAAGCATCCAGCTTTTCCACTGCTATTCGATCCGCAAACCGCTGGCGGTTTACTGGCCGGTGTACCTGCTAAAAAAGCAGAAGCCTGCGTAGCAGAACTAACAAAACTGGGGTATACAAACACCCGCATAATTGGTAGTGTAAACGATTTATCTGATGAGCAGGCACCTGTGCAAATAAAGTAGTCAAAACTTAAAAGGTGCTATGTTTGCAATGGATTCCATCCTCAGGTCCGTTGTTGCGATTTCTTACGGTAGAGTGACTAGCGTGGCGAAATCGCGCCTACCAGCTGACCTGTCTCGTGTCGTCTATTTATGCGCTCAGTACAGGACACTACACTACACTACACTACACTACACTAGAAGGCAGGGATGATGTTTAGCAGGGAATTTATTCCTATTATTATCGACATAGAAGCTTCCGGTTTCGATCCACTCAGTTACCCGATAGAAGTAGGTCTCGTACTCGAAAATGGAACCCGCTATTCTACTCTGGTTAAACCCGTTACGGAATGGCAACACTGGGATAGTAGCGCAGAGAGACTTCACCATATACAACGCGAAACTTTGCAACAATATGGCAAGCCGGTGATGGAAGTTGCGCTTAAATTGAACCAGTTACTGGATGGTAAAACGATTTATTCTGACGGTTGGGTAGTTGATAAACCGTGGCTGGATAATCTGTTTTTTCGGGCGGGCATTGATCGTTCATTTTTTATCAGTCCTCTTGAGATGATACTGAATGAACAGCAGATGGAGTACTGGCATGAAATTAAAAATACGGTGATTGCTGAAACAGACCTGCAACGTCATCGTGCAAGTAGTGATGCCTGGGTCATTCAGCAAACTTTTGTACGCACTTTAGCTTTACTGAACACTGCTTAAAATTTCTGACTGTTAGCCTGCAGCCAGGTTAATTTTCCGGTTTTTATATTTCAGTTAAGTTATGCCAGCTCAAGGTGCGCAAGCATTTCTTTACATAACGCAATGTTAACCTGTTTTCCATACCTTTTTTCAGGATCACTGATCAGGTTCCTGGCGACTTCCAGTTTATCTGTTTCTATCGCCAGTCTGGCGTAATAAACGGTTTGTGATAAATCGGCTAAAATAAATTGTGGACTGATTTGCTGACATTTTTCAATGAAAAATAATGCTCTGCCATAACGTCTCTCTTCATTTAACATTTCAATAATTAAACGGCCAACACAAAGCTGGGTTCTTGATGCTCCCCACTTCTGGATATAGTCAAATATTTCTTCAAATTTTATGGCTGCTGTTTGCAGGTAATCATATCTTTCCAGTAACATTAAAACAGCTTCACTATCCCTGTGTGTGGTCACGGCCTTATAAACTTTACCCATAAAATGATCATATTCACGCTGGCTTTCTTTAAGAATTTTTTCCTGTTCTATTTCGTTTCTTCTGCGATAAGACATGGATGCCGATTTTCCATGCTTTTTCTGTAACTTCATTTCTTCTATTTCTGCTTCCAGTTCTTCCCTTACTTCCTCCTTACGCTCTTTAAGCCATATTAATCCAAATACATAACCCGCAATACCTCCTGTGACATGAGCAACCACATTAATTCCTGCAAAATCGTTAGAAGTGAACATTTCCCAGCTATCGAGGCCAATGTAGGCAATGGCCAGTATCCAGGCTGGAACATAAAAAGTTTTCCAGAAAATGATATACCACCAGAAGACCTTGATTCTGGCCTGCGGCATCATAAATGCCGATAGTCCAATCATGCCCATTACAATGCCGGAAAGACCTAATGAAGGTAATGGCTCTGAGCTTCCAATAAAGGTTGATATTGAATAACTGACTCCGACCACAATAGAGATAAATAGCATTAGTGCGATATAACGAACAGTACTGCCTATTAAAATCTCTAAAGCCGGTGCAAAAGCAAGAAAAAATATCAGGTTACCGATTAAATGTGTCCAGCCGCCATGTGCAACAGAAGCGGTAATCATGGTAAACGGATTCCATGAAGCGGGGTAATACATCAGGCTTTCGGTGATGGTAGAAGTCAGCTGAAAAGAGAAAACCAGAACGCATAAAAAAACAGTGATATAAGTGACTACCGGAGGCTTGGCCAGAGTCAGGGCGGTACTGTAGGGAAAAATAATCACTTGGAATCAGATATATAAATAATTTTATGGTAGTTGATCAGAGATTGTAAATGTTGCATTCACCGAAAAACAGAGAAATATTTTATTCTGGCTTAGCTTTGACGCTACACAGGTAAATTTTGACAGGGCTTCTTTTCAAGTGTTTTAACCCGAGCCGGCGCTCCAAACAGGTAACCCTGCGAAAAGTTAAATCCAGCATCCATGACTTTTTGTAGCAATTCTTCGGTTTCAATACCTTCTGCCACCAGGTTGTAGCCCAACCCGGTTAACATGCCTGCCATTTCTCCAACCATTTTAGCCAGGCGTTCATCCATCATTCCCTGGATTAACGAGATATCAAATTTGACGATATCGACAGGCATACTGGTTAGATAGCGTAAAGAGGAATAACCACTGCCAAAATCGTCGAGTGCGACTTTAAAGCCCAGTTCGCCAAGCATCTTCAAATTACCGACGGCCGTATTCAGCTGAGTAATTAATGAAGTTTCAGTGACTTCTATGACGATAGTGTGACGTCGAGTGAACTCAGAAAGAGGAATTAACCACTCAATTACATCCTGATGAGCGACCGATTCGGCAGATAGATTGATTGATATTCCGCAGCCTTCAGCAATAAATTGTGACTTCAAGTCTTCTAACACCTTAGCGATAATAGCCCGATCCATTTCTGTTTCCATGTGGCGCATGGTGACGACAGGAAAAATATGAGATGGAGGTATTAATTCCCCTTCATGACGAATACGCAACAGGGCTTCAAAGTAAGCAGTTTCCCGGGAGTGAGAATTAACGATTGGCTGGTAATGGATTTCAATGCCGGTGCCATGCGCTACCGCATCATAAACAGCATTACTCATCCAGTTTGAAAAAACTGCCTCGGTACCATCGGCCATATCATCACTGAATAAAACCGGTCGTGTATTGCCGGGTCTTTTGGCCTGATAAACAGCGATATCTGCCTGCCACTGCAGCTTATCCAGTTTTTCCAGTTCATCTGCCTGACAATGAGAAATCCCGCAACTTATACGTACAGCCTCCTTAATACCCAGATCGCTAAAGTCGTAGTTTTTAATGACTTCGGCGCAACGTTTAGCCACTTCCAGTTCTTTTTCTACGTTGCTACCAATAATGATGGCGGCAAATTCATCACCACCAATGCGATATAAATATTCGGCTTTACGCATAGACTGCTGAATGCATGCACTGATGGCGATTAACACTTCATCACCCACCTGGTGACCGTAAGAGTCATTGATGGCTTTAAAATGATTTACGTCGAAAAGAAGCAGGCAAATACCCATGCGATGATGGCTCAAAAGTTGTTTTGCTTTACTCCATTCTAATTCAAAGGCACGACGATTAAGCATGCCAGTAAGAGAATCATGGTGAGCGAGTTTCCATAACTCCTTATTTTTATCATCCAGATCTTCGTGTGCTTTTTCCAGTTTGTGATGGTATTGATTTAATGATGTCCTTACTTTTTCTAATTCTGCGACCGGAAAGAATGAGTTAATACCCCCGGATAAAGCCCCGGGATTAGAATATCTCAATTTGTCGATATAGGCTGAAATTTCTACCAATGGTTTTTCCAGTAGAAACACCATTAAAAAATAGAAAAATAAACACAATATACCAACGAGAGTAGCTACCTGAATGACAGTTTCTTTGACAATTTGCATCATTGTTTCAGCTTCGGGGCTTGATTTAAGTTTGAAGCTGATAAATGAAGAGGCTCTGGATAAGGGTATTTCAGTATTTTCAGGTAATGATATTTTTATTGTGCTGGAGTCCAGGTAATGAAACTGAAATTGTTTTATCAATGTTTTAATTAAGGGTAAATGTACTCCCAGATAACCTTCCAGTTTAGCTTTATCTCCGTCCCGTTTAATAGGTAGATAATAGATGAGACTCTCGCTATTACCCCTTGAATAGAGTAAAGGAGTTAATGATTTGACATTTATTCTGGCTGGGAATTTGCTCTCAGATAAGATCGCAAGTGCATTTCCTTGAGTGTCGAATACTTCGGCAGCTTCTATATACTCTGGCAAAATTCCGGAATTTAGCATTCGCAGTTTACGCCAGTAAGAATAATAGGAAGTGTTACCCAGTTGCTGAAAAATCTCATCCCAATTTGAAATGTCTTTGGATATGCGGTTAATCGAATCTGTTAAAAGCTCAATAGCATGCTCAATCTCCTGATTCGCGGCAATTAGATTATTCGCATGAATATCTGACCTGGCCCTTTCTATGCTGTTCAAAGCATAGACTCCAATACCGGTGAAGAAACTGGCAACTAAAAATAAAAATACCAGCGCATAGCCACTGATTGATAAAGGGAATAGAGATTTTTTGAACATTCTTGCGGTTAGTATTCTGATAATATATTTTCAACACTTTCCAGTAAGTCAAACTCATGAGCCTGATCAAAAAAATGATTAGCACCTCTTATTATAATAACGTGGTCAGTGGTCTGTTTTAATTTATTTATCCATTGCTCACTAATACGATCATCAGCGCTTCCCAGAATGATATGCTTTTGAGTTGAGTCAGTAGTGATCCCTGTTAACACCTGCTCTCTGGACCAGTTATAATAAGATAAAAAGTTTTCAGCAGTCGTTACATAATCTTTACAAAACTGCAGCGAGAAATTATGTAATCCATTGTCCCCCCTGCTTATCATGTCTGTTGCAAATTCTGCCTGCTCTTTTGTTTCGAAGGCCATAGACTGATCTGAAGCAAAAAATGTTAAACTAATTAAAATGGATTTTATGACGGCAGGGTGATTTCCCCTGGCCAGATAAGCCGAAATATTCACACTGCCTGAACTATGCCCGATCAGGATGATTTTTTTATGACCCTGCCGGGTCGCCCAGTTGACCCATTTATCGATTTCATCAGTATCATCATTTAGAGAGTGCAGTTGAATGGATTCGCAGGGAATGCTCTGTACACGGTTGGAAATTCCCAGTGAAAGGGTGGGCGCAAGTATTGGAAAGCCATTTTCATGTAAAGCCTCAGATAACCTTTTAACGGTTGAAAACTCACGGGTCTGCAGGAACCCATGAATAATGATGAGTAAGGGTTTGTCTGCATCACCGGTGAGGTATTCCGCTGTTGAGGTAATGTTTTTTGATACCTGTAACGAAACGATGTTTGCCTGTGACGAATTTACACAGAAAAACAGGGTTATTAGCAGCAGGTACTGAGCTGATTTTGGCAATATATTTTTTGTCATCTGTGTGTCTTTGTTTTAAACGGCATGATCCTTAACCGCAATATTGATATGGATATTCAATTTCAAACAGGTACAACTTTACTTCTTAGTATAGTTTAAATATTTTTTGTCATATCAACTTTTGTCATAGCAGAGATTGTCAGGCTTCCGGTGTTAAATTCAGCTCTAAAATTTATTAACTTCTGCAGCAAAATCGGGTCACTGAAAAAATTAGCCAAATGACATCAATATCAAAAAGAGTATGATTATTAAATGCATTCGATAAATTTTCACCCTGCTGTCACCGAGTGGTTTCAGGCTAAT
This sequence comes from uncultured Gammaproteobacteria bacterium, assembly GCA_937894085.1. Lineage (GTDB taxonomy): Bacteria > Pseudomonadota > Gammaproteobacteria > JACNJF01. The sequence goes on from CALCSG010000553.1 coordinate 22,703, forward strand.
TTTGCTGCAGCTTCGCTTGTACAGATGGAAGCCTGGCCGGCAATTCAGGCCGGGCAGCATACATTGATCGCTGCCCCCACCGGCTCCGGTAAAACACTGGCCGCGTTTCTGGCTGCTATAGATCAACTGGTGCAGGAAGGCCTGAAATTTCCGCTGCCGGATGAAACCCGTGTGCTGTATGTTTCTCCACTCAAGGCACTTTCTAACGATATTCACAAAAACCTTGAACTGCCATTGAACGGTATTCGCGATGCTCTGCTGGAAAATGGTTGCCACGATGTGCCGATACGGGCGATGGTTCGCACCGGTGATACGCCACAGTCGCAGCGTGCCTCGATGAAACGCAATCCACCACATATCCTGGTCACTACACCCGAATCATTATTTATCCTGCTTAGTTCAGATTCCGGCCGTGAAATGTTATCAACTGTACGCACTGTCATTGTGGATGAAATTCATGCCATCGCAGGTAATAAACGTGGTGCCCATCTGACTTTAAGCCTCGAGCGTCTTGAGCAGTTATGTCCCAGATCTCCGGTACGGATAGGTATCTCAGCTACCCAGAAACCCATCGAGGAAATGGCTGGTTTTTTAAGTGGTAATCACGCTGATAATGAGAAACGACACTGTACTATCATCGATACCGGCTATAAACGCGAGCGTGATCTGGCGATTGAAATGACCGGTTCACCGATGGAAGCGGTGATGGCGAATGAAGCCTGGGATGAAATTTATCAACGACTGGAAGAATTGATCAATACACATCGAACCACACTGATTTTCGTTAATACGCGACGGCTTTCAGAACGTGCGGCAGCCGCGCTGGCTGAAAAGCTGGGGGATACAGCGGTTACATCGCATCATGGTAGTCTGGCTAAAGAGCACCGACTGGATGCAGAAAAACGACTCAAATCTGGAGAATTACGTGCGCTGGTAGCAACCGCATCGCTGGAACTGGGTATAGACATTGGCGATATCGATCTGGTTTGCCAGATAGGTTCTCCACGCAGTATCGCCACTTTTCTGCAAAGAGCCGGGCGCGCCGGTCACCAGCTTGAAGGCATTCCGAAAGCACGCCTGTTTCCACAGAGCCGGGATGACCTGGTGGAATGCGTCGCATTACTGGATGCTATCAGGCGTGATGAACTGGATCGTATAATTCAACCTCAACACCCGCTGGATGTGCTTTCACAACAGATTATTGCCGAGGTAGGCAGTCGGGAATGGCAGGAAAAAGAACTGTATCAGGTGGTCAAATCGGCCTGGTCATATCGCCATTTAAAATATGACCAGTTTCTGCAAGTAGTGAAAATGCTGGCGGATGGTTTTCATACCCGGCGCGGGCGCCGTTCAGCTTACCTGCATCGAGATGGGGTAAATGGTGTGCTACGTGCGCGTCGCGGAGCGCGTCTTACGGCACTGACCAATGGTGGCGCGATCCCTGATCATTTTGACTATGATGTGATATTACAACCTGAAGGGCTTTATGTCGGCTCGGTTAATGAAGATTTCGCGTTTGAGAGTATGCCGGGTGATATTTTTCAGCTCGGTAATATTTCATACATCATGTTAAAGATTGAACAGGGTCGGGTATTTGTACAGGATGCCCAGGGGTTACCACCGACCATACCGTTCTGGGTCGGTGAAGCACCGGGGCGAACTGACGAACTCTCATTTGCGGTGTCCCGATTGCGTCGGACTCTGGATAAAAAACTGGATGTCAGTCAACAAAACGCAGTCGATTACCTGTTAAACGACTTGCAGACTGGCGAGCTGGCTGCCAGTCAGTTAGTGGAATATATGGCAGCCAGCAAAGCGGCACTGGGGGTTATTCCCAGTCAGCTGGATATAGTCTTCGAACGCTTTTTTGATGAAACCGGTGATATGCATTTTGTCATTCACGCACCTTTTGGTTCCAGAGTCAACCGGGCCTGGGGACTGGCATTAAGAAAACGTTTCTGCAGGCGATTTAACTTTGAATTACAGGCGGCGGCTAATGAAGATAGCCTGGTATTATCGCTCGGGCCAACGCACAGTTTCCCGCTGCAGGAACCAGCCTCCTATTTAAAATCTGATAGTGTTGAACATATCCTGGTACAGGCTTTACTGGATGCCCCTATGTTCCCGACCCGCTGGCGCTGGGTAACCAATATTTCACTGGCCGTTCCGCGATTTCGTGGCGGAAAAAGAGTGCCTGCACCTTTCCAGAGAAATAATGCAGAAGACCTGGTGGCAGTGATTTTTCCGGATCAGCTGGCCTGCTTTGAAAACATTCAGGGTGAGCGGGAAGTGCCGGATCATCCGCTGGTGAACCAGGTACTGGATGACTGTCTGCACGAATTAATGGATATCGACGGGCTGAAAAAAGTGCTTGAAGATATTGAACATAAACGCATCAATATCATTACACGAGACGTCACCACGCCTTCACCGATGGCACAGGAAATTATCAACGCCAGACCCTATGCCTTTCTGGATGATGCGCCGGCAGAAGAACGTCGCACACTGGCGATTCAACAACGAAGACATTTGGATCCGCAAACTGCGGCAGACATAGGGCGGCTTGATCCGGCGGCGATCGACAGGGTAAAACAGGAAGCCTGGCCGCAACCGCGTAATGCGGATGAGTTACACGATTCACTGGTGATTATGGGGTTCATTGCTGAACAGGAAATAAAACAAAATGAACTGGCTAGCTGGATGGACTACCTGGGCGAATTACAGCAAGCAAAACGCGCAACAAGATTACAGGGCGGTGATCAGCAGGTTCTGTGGGTAGCGGCAGAACGGTTACAGGCCATGTTAAAAATTTGTCCGCATAAAAAGCCTGCACCGGTCATCGAAGCTCTGCCTTCTACAGAAGCAGAAACTTTTGAAATGGCTTTGATTGAGATTAGTCGCAGTCGTCTGGAAGGGCTCGGCCCGGTTACCTGTCAACAACTGGCGACACCACCCGGATTAACTGAATCAGTTGTCATGCAGGCATTACTTGCGCTGGAGCAGGAAGGTTTCATCATTCAGGGGAATTTTTCGCCACGCCAGACACAAACTGAATGGTGCGAACGCGGTTTGCTGGCTCGTATACATCGTTATACCTTAAAACAGTTGCGTAACGAAATTGAACCGGTTTCTGCCTCTGTTTTCATGCGCTTTTTATTCAACTGGCAGGGGCTGGATGAACCTGCTGAAGGCATCCCGGCACTGGAAAGGGTCATGTTACAACTGGAAGGTTGTAGCCTGCCAGCCGCAAGCTGGGAAGAGGATATATTACCCGCACGATTACAGCCTTTTTTCCCCAGCCAGCTGGATGAATTATGCAGCTCAGGAAAATTAACCTGGATGCGCCTTCGCGCTCCTGCTACAAAGGAAAATAAACGTAAGAACCCGGCCATTAAAACCACACCCGTTTCCTTTATTGCCCGCCAGCATTTGCAATACTGGTGCCAGAGTGAATCGGTGGTGCCTGGAAACCTGAGTTCAGCTGCTGACAAGGTATTAACTGTTTTACATCAATGGGGTGCCAGCTTTTTCGATGAACTACAGCAGCAAACAGGCCTGCTTAAAACTCAACTGGAAATTGCGCTGGGAGAACTGGTTGCCTGGGGATTAATTAATTCTGATCATGTTCAGGGATTGCGCGCACTGATCAGGCCGCAAAAGAATCAACATCGAAATAGAAAAAGAGTCTCGCTATCGACCCCGTTGGCAGCCGGAGGCCGCTGGTCTCGAATACGCCCGCTGGCACCGTTGAAAAATAACATGGAACTGGTAGAGCATATCGCAACAACCCTGTTAAGCCGATACGGTGTTGTATTTCGAAAGTTGCTGGAACGGGAGAGTGGCTTACCATCCTGGAGAGATTTACTGTATGCCTGTCGGAGAATGGAAGCTCGTGGTGAAATTCGCGGTGGACGCTTTGTGCAGGGTTTTGCCGGGGAGCATTTTGCGTTACCGGAAGCGGTTAGCCTGTTGAGAACTGCCAGGAAAAAACAGGGAGATAGCCAGTTGATTACGATCAGTGCTGCCGACCCGCTTAACCTGACGGGTATTATTACACCCGGGCTGCGAATTGCTTCCCAGTCGGCACACAGAATTCTATATCGTGATGGAAAGCCCGTGGCAACTAATCAGAGTGGTCAAATACAGATTGATGACTGTATTGCAGTTGAAGACCACTGGCAAATTAAAAACCTGTTAACCCGAAAATATCATCCAACGGCAATGCATAAAGCGCATAATGGGCGATTGCTTTAAATGCATTAATAATCAATAAGTGGAAAATTATGAACTCAACTGATATTCAAATATTAAATGAAAAATTTTCTTTGCATGAAGATAATAACAGTCTGCACATAAAACAGGGGCAGGGTGATATCCCGCTGATTGAAATTAAAAATATACAGGCCTCTGCCTTAATCAGTTTGCAGGGTGCGCATCTGCTAAGCTGGATTCCGGCCGGTGAGGAAGAGGTGATCTGGTTGTCACAGGATGCGGTTTATAAAAACGGAAAGTCCATCCGCGGCGGTATTCCGCTGTGCTGGCCGTGGTTTGGTGCGCATCAGTCAAACCCTGATTATCCGGCACACGGTTTTGTACGAACTTCCATGTGGCAAATACTCGCTACCGAAGCCCTGCAGGATGGCAGCACCCGTATCAGCTTTACTATCGAGCCGGAACTCAATACTGAAACCATGTGGTTCCCGGCTTCAACAGTACAACTGGTCATTACCATCGGTTCAAAACTTGAACTGGAGATAATAACCCATAATAATGGTGACAAAGCCATAACACTTGGGCAGGCATTGCATACTTATTTTAAGGTTTCTGATGTCAGTACGGTCTTTCTGCATGGCCTGGATCATACCGATTACCTTGATAAGCTGGAAAATTTTAAGCGTAAACGCCAGTTTGGTCCGGTCACTATCAGTGAAGAAGTTGACCGGATATACCTTGATACTTTTAATGACTGCATCATTGAAGATAAAGGGCTAAACCGCAGTATCATTATCAAAAAATCCGGTAGTCACTCGACTGTGGTGTGGAATCCATGGCAGGACACTGCTGCTAAAATGGGTGATCTGGGAGAAGATGGTTATAAAGCCATGCTTTGTGTGGAAAGTAGTAATGCAGCTGAAGATGTGGTTATTATCGAGCCTGGAAAAGTCCATCAGCTGTGGGTGCAGTACGACGTACAGAGCTGATTGGTTTCTGAGCCGATTAGCACTCACTAATCGGCTCATACTCATAATTCCTGATAGAGTAAAGTATGCTTATCCGGCCGGTGTCAGTAAGGCAATAGCACACCGGAATCTTGCAGATCTCGTGACAAAAGTATGCCTGGTTATATTAGCTGTCAGAGGTCGAAGTACCCAAATATCTTCACAACATAAATAAAACCCGGGAGAACAACATGAGCCAAAATGTAAAACACAATATCAAGCAGTCATCCACCTGGAAGCGAGGTTTATACATCCTGCTGTTTTCCATCTGTTACCAGCTGGCGGCAGCCATTCTGTTTGTCATTATCGTATTTCAGTTTGCGCTGAAGTTACTAACAGATGATACCAATGCTGAACTTCGCCTGCTCAGCCGTCGTCTTGGCAGTTACCTGTATCAGCTAATCCAGTTCATGAGTTTTAATAGTAATGATAAGCCATACCCCTATGGAAGCTGGCCGGAAGATGAACTGGACATAGTCGATAAAACAAAAAAAGATAAAACCGATGTTGATGAAGTGCTAAAGAAAATTGAACAGGAAGTTGATGTTGATGGGGATTGAGTGATTGTTCACGCTCAGTTGTGATTAATATATTTTAGTGTTTTGAAGTTAACAGGCTGGAAATTAAATGACGACTGAAATAATGTCGATTTTTGCTTTGCTTGCGGTAACCGTAGGTTTGTTTATCTGGGACCGCATCCGCATGGATATAGTGGCGTTGATGGTCGCATTAACACTGGCCCTGTCCGGGCTGATCACACCGGCAGAAGTGTTCTCCGGTTTTGGCGCGCCGGTGGTGGTGATGATTGCCGGGCTTTTTATCGTCGGCGAAGGCCTGTTTCGTACCGGCATCGCGGCGTCTGCGGGTCAGTGGTTGTTGCGTGTTGGCGGAGACAGTGAGGTGCGGTTACTGTTATTCCTGATACCGGTTATTGCGTTGTTATCGGCATTCATGAGTTCGACAGGAGCGGTTGCATTGCTGATTCCAGTAGTGCTTAGCATTTCGCGTAAATCGGGCATGTCACCTTCAAAATTACTCATGCCGCTGGCCTTTGCTTCGCTGGTTGGCGGAATGCTAACGCTGATTGGTACACCGCCAAATATCGTGGTCAGTACACAAATGCAAAAAGCCGGGTTCGAGCCTTTCGGTTTTTTTGATTTTACCCCGGTTGGACTGGTTATACTGATTGTGACTATCATTTACCTGGTGGTGGTTGGTCGTCGCTTACTGCCAAACCGGGACATCCGTAACCCGGATCATCCGCACCCGCATTTCCATGAATTTGCCGAGCGCTACGGCATCGATGATCAACTACATTTATTATCTGTAGAAGAAGGATCAGCATTAATAGGTCAGACGGTTTCGTCGGCAGGCTTACGCACCCATTTTGAAGTGACTGTCTTTGCCATTAAACGTAAAGGACGTTTAACCTCTATGTTGTTGCCGGTCACGATAACAACAGGCATTCAAAAGAATGATGTATTGATGGTTTTCGCCACAGCTGAAAATATAGCTCAGCTGAATGCAGAATATAATACTAAATCCCGCAAAATTCCCAAAGGGACTATTGCTAGAATGCACAGCGAATTTGGGGTGACAGAAGTCATGTTACGTCGCTCTTCGTCGTTAATGGATAAAACCATTAAAGAAGGAAGATTCAGGGAAAAATTCGGCCTGAGTGTGATTGGTCTGCGCCGTGATGATGCACCACTTATTACTGATTTTGATGGCACCCCGCTAAAATTTGCCGACAGTTTACTGTTAATCGGTGGCTGGCAATTTATAGAGCAGTTAACCGAAAAACGTGACTTTGTGGTAGTTGAAACACCCGCTGAAATGGTCGAAGCCCCATCACATGGTAGCAGGGCACCACATGCCATACTGATTATGCTGATGATGCTGGTTACCATGTCGACGGGATTATTACCCTCATTAACCGCTGTAATAGCGGCCGCACTAGCGATGGTTATCGCCGGCTGTGTAACCATGGAAGAAGCCTATAAATCTCTTAATGGACCGAGTTTAATTTTGATTGCCTGCATGTTACCGCTGGCCATAGCGATGGAAAAAACCGGTGCTGCAACTCTCATTGTCGATCAGTTAATTAACAGCTTTGGTGGTAGCGGGCCGATGGCGTTGGGTGCAGCGCTGTTTATTTTTACCTCCGTGTTCAGTCAGTTCATGTCGAATACCGCCACCACCGTATTAGTTGCACCGATAGCCCTCACCGCAGCACAAAGCATGGGCTTAAACCCGGAGCCTTACATGATGATGGTTGCGCTGGCTGCCTCAACGGCATTCGCCACACCCATCGCCTCACCGGTTAACACACTGATATTAACGCCGGGCAAATACACCTTTATGGACTTCGTTAAAGTAGGCGTGCCATTGCAATTACTGGCTATGCTTATCTCATTGCTGTTAATACCGCTGGTGTTTCCGTTTTCATAACTGTTTTCTGTTCTGGAATGCGGATTAAATATAATTATATGGCTGTGTATGAAAATCATGTAATGTCGTCATTCCCGCATGCTTTTAGCGGAAATCCATTAATAACGAAGTTAAAACTTTAAAAAGTGCCATATCTGTAATGGATTCCGGCTAAAAAAATGCCGGAATGACAGTAGTTTTGGTATAGAGTGGTTTTACATGATTTTCATACAGAGCCATTTATAATTAAATTTTTATATCGGGTTTATATTTGATATGGTAATGGGTAATACTGGTATTACTTGTAGAGGAGTGCAAAATGTCAGTTTCAACCAGTAAATTAACAAAAAAATATCAGGCAACTATTCCTGAACCGGTAAGAAATCACCTGCACTTACACGCTGGTGATGCGATTGCGTTTGATATAAAAAATGACAGAGTAATCCTGCGAAAATCAGTTCCAGTCGATCTGGCTTTTGCTCAAAGCCTTGAAGGTACATTGAATGAATGGGCTTCCGATGCTGATGAGGAAGCCTATAGTGAGTTATGAAGCATTTGATGTCGTCGTCGTTCCCTTTCCATTTACTGATAGTACAACAACCAAACGACGACCGGCACTGGTGATCTCTAATGCAGATACATTTAATAAACAGGTCGGGCAATCTGTACTGGCTATGATTACCAGTGCTAAAAATTCAGACTGGCCGCTGGACATTGAAATTGACGATCTTGATTCCGCCGGACTTTCTTCTGCATCCATAGTTCGAATGAAAATTTTCACACTGGATGACAGGCTGGTACTCAGAAAAGCCGGGGCATTAGCTGCTAATGATCAGAAAAGGATATCAGCTGTTCTGAAAAAGCTACTGGCCGGTAGTTAAGTCATTTTTAGTAAACTATAAGTTTTGTTTCAGGTGTCGGAGTGTGCAGCATAAACTCTGGAATAGCCTGTTTTAACAACGATATAGCTGTTTTTTATATCGCTTTTGAGTAGACCGACTACGACACCTCTCCTGCCAGGCACTTCATTTTGATATCATGCACATCAACAGGAAAAGTCATACAGTTAAACAGCTAGATTTTGCTAACCGACCCGAAGTGAAGCTGATACGGATTAAAAAATCCGCTAGATGATATTAGTGGATGAATTCACCAATTTCTGCCTCGAGCAGAGTGATTAACCTGTCCCGGCAATCCGTAATTTTACAGGCAACAGTATGTTTGCAGGTAAGTTGAATATTCTGAATTTCGGTATTATCGATATGCAGTAAAGAAACCAGGGCGATCTCTTCTTTTTCGCGTAGCGACCCTGCTTCCTGCATTAAGTCCACCGTATTTCGACCTTCGATAAAACGTTTTCTGGCATAAAAGGCAATATGATTAAAATCATAACTACCCAGGCATTCGTTGATTTGGCTGGCCATTCTTTTTCGTAACAAGTTTAAAATTCTGGCGGGATTATAAGGATAAATTGTGCGATTAAAAGGGGCTATGTAGTCGCGGTATGACCTGTGTCATACCGCACAGGCAGTATGTTTTCATTGTATTAAGCGTTCTATCAAAAGCCATATATTTTGCTGATAAGCAAAGTACGGTAAGTTCTAGAAATGACCTGGCCAGCTATGATTAATTTTTTGGTAGGGTATGCCGTGCGCACCATTGATGTTGGGTCTGAAATTCAATGTTGCGCACAGCTCACCCTGCAAAATACCAGACATAAGTAAGCTATTCAGGAGACGACTTTCAGTCCATAGTCGTTGAGTTGAGCAGTGTCTGCCTTACTGGATGAGTACTGGATCTTAAGCTGAATAAACTTCATAATCGATTCAAAGTATGATTCCAGGTTAAAGTCTGCTGGCAGAAAAGTATCTTGAGCAAACATGATTTAAATCTTATCCCGTTCGGCCTCAGCGAAAAAGACGGAAAGTTCCTGGATGTTGCCGAAGTTGCCCAGGGCAAGCAGTGTGGTTGCATCTGCCCATCCTGCAAGACACCGCTGATCGCTCGCCAGGGGCAGGTTAAAGAGTGGCATTTTGCGCATGCAACTAAAGTCACTTCATCCGCAACCAGAAAGCCCTGCAAGTTTTCATTCTTTGTCTCAGTTCGTTTAATGGCGCGCCAGATTCTGGGTCAAAATCTTGAAGTTTTATTACCTGCATTTGAGGATTCTGCCAGCATTAGCCTGGCCCCTTTTT
>CALCSG010000554.1 GCA_937894085.1 uncultured Gammaproteobacteria bacterium
CTAGTTAGTTGATAACGAAGGGCGCTGTTACCTGACACCCCAGATCGGATTCAATCCATACCAGGGTATCAGTGGCATCTGGAATTCCAATGCCAGCACCACGTGGTGTACGCATATCCCAGTTACCGACTGCATCAACACGTACCTCTCCCAGTAGCGTTGAAGTCAAATCAAATGGAACCGATCCGGAGTAGACGCTAACCAGTTGATTTTGAGTCACATTCGAGGTGCCTGAAACACGCCATTGGTCTTTGTCTTCTCGATACTGTGCGGTAGCGATAGTACACTCATCGCTTACCACTGCGAGCGGATTCACCACGGTTATCGTGACACTATCTGATGCAATAGCACCTGTTGCATCGCTTACGGTAAGCGTGAATACGGCTTGTAGTATATCTATCGGTGCATCAGATCTGCCTGCTGGTAAGGTCGCATCTACCTCAATCTGGGAACAGATAGGTGCGTTAACACAGGTGAAAGAAAGCAGGTCAGTGGTACTCCATGAATACGACGTAATCTGTCCAATCGACTCTGAACCATTTAAATCAACCAGCACTCCCGCATCAACATTCTGATCAGGGCCCGCATTGGCTAACAGTAGATTCACAGCTCCGCCATTGGTAACACTACCTGTAATCTCGACATCACGTGTGGCAATCCCTCCTTCCAATGAACGAATAGTCACCCGCTGGGATGGAACTCCAACCCCGTCAGCGCTGCCAACAGAAAAGCTACCTGAGGACGTTCCAGAGCCCTGATCAATTAAATCACCGCTGAAAAGATCGAAATTAAGCTGAGACGCATCCACCTTATTACTGCTTTGCGCGGTAATGTGCAGCAAACCGGTATTCGTATCCAGTATTGATTCGGTGATAGATACCTGATCGGTAATGCTGGCACTCACACTATCCGGGGCCGAGTCGCTAAGATTAATCGCCTGAACCGACAGGGGATGATGTGCATTTGGATTGTTAGCCAGAGCCATATCCAGCGTGTAATCAGGGCCTTGCTTCAGACGCGTGAAATATTGCCCGGCAGCACCTTCCGTCATCAGTATCTGTGGACCACCATCTACCTGAACACCCAGCATCTGCCCTTCAACGCTATGCGCAAAAACACTTACATAGGTAACCGGGTCAATACCAGCGGTGGTAGGATCGTCTGCAATTTTTTCATAGACAGCCTTATCGATACTCACTCCGTGGCGACTTGCAACACGCCCCTGCATGGCGAACTGATTAAGCTCGACACAATCCGGGATAGCAAAGCCAGCAGGATCCTGACATTGATAAGATGGATAGACCGTATGAATCTCCGGCCCTTCGATTCGAAAATAATTGGTACCGTTAGGGCTACCCTTTACCGCTGTCGTCCCTGCTGCATTTAACGCATCTGCAAACAGCGTTCCTGGAGTCAATAATGAGAGGTTTGCAGTGCCATCAAAATTCGCAAAGCTCTCTGGTATAAGAAAGGCAGGAAATACATTCAGTGATTCATTAAATTCCAGAGGCTTGGTGATACCGATATCGGTAGTCGTCGACAGACCCGGACCCTTAACACCCGGGCCGGCATCGCCTGCTTCTGATGTAAAGGTAACAGAGCCATAGGGATGTGTGACGGTATAGGTATTACCAACCATTTGTGGCGCCCCATCAATATAAAGACGTATTCTGGAAAAAACCACCTGATCACCGGGCACTACAGGCCCGTTAAAAAAAGCTGCTTCACGAGCCATGACCAGAATCGCATTAACCCCGGCAGCTTCCGACATAATAGCCTCAGCCGCCCAGTAAAAAGCTTCATCAGGATAGTTATCGGGAAAGCTTGCCGGTAGCCCAGGATCGGGTGGTGCGAAAAAGCAGGCTGCCTGGTTAGTACATAAATCCAGACGCAATCCACTTGCGTCCTCGTAGAATAATGGAAAGCCGTTGATCGGGTCAACCGGTCCGACTCTGTTTACGGCCATAGCAGATGAGGTTCCGATAATACCCAGAACAATGGCAGAAAAAATACTCCTCAGTAACTGCGAATTCGTCCTGTGTGTTTTGTGATCACAAGCCTCAGAAATGGATTTTTTGGGATAAGTATATTTCATTTTCTTCTCCTTAGTTTATAAAGCCCTGGTATTATTTTTGTGTATAAGTCACCTGAATAAACCGGAAAACGAGAGACTGGGATAAATGCAGTGAATTAACCACTTTTCATTAAACTACAGCTAACTTTTCGCTTTTCAGGTAACATGATCCTAAAGATAAATGAATGCAAAGTAACCTGTACCGGGGGCCCTAATTCACCTGTACAAGAGGCTCTTAATGATCAGACCAAGGTCGCATATAAAAAAACAGATATAGCCTTCAAATATTCTTTTTTTGTAATAGCCATCGAAAAAAACATGCAGAATCTAGCAGGGGCGCTGCTTGCAGAAAAACTCCCAGTGCCGACCTCCTTCAGACTTTAGTCTGAAATTATTTTGTTCAGAGAAGAAAAACTTCAGACCAGTTCTCTATACTGGACATCCCAGCTTGCTTAAAGGGAAGCGAGTAATTTAATATAATCCATCACCAGTAAAACTGATTTTTAAATTA
>CALCSG010000555.1 GCA_937894085.1 uncultured Gammaproteobacteria bacterium
ACCGGTCATTCCCTACAGGTTGTAAGTTGCTACCGGCTTATGGACGAAGCGGTAGTAATCTACAGCCCGTAAGGTGCGACAGCAACGAATTGGCAGCTACCTACAACTACTAGGATTAAAAAATCTAAATTGCCGATGTGGCTGCCAATATACTCCCTTGGTTAACCTGAATCTCGTTAAACCCTGTCCTAATCATTCATCTATAGCCTGGTTAAAGAAAAAGCCATTACGCTGCACGCTTAGGGCTAATAACTGGCTCATTGCTGCTTTAAATGGTGTGAATTTTCTTTCTATGGAATAATGCACTTCTTTACCTTTCTTAACCCCTCCTGACCCTGGTTTGCATTGCTTTCAGATATAGTTTGTTCACCGTCAATGAACGGAACCTATTCAAATATATATACTGGAGCATGACCATGAAAAATAAGACTAAATACTTTTTGATCGGAACGATACTGTTAACGGCTACTGCAGGCTCAATGGTGGCTATAGCCGGTCCGGGTAACTGCAATCAGGGAGAAGGCGGTATGTTTGGAAAAGGCCCTTCCGGCCACATGCAGGGTAAGCAACAGATGGGGCCGATGCAGGGCATCAACCGGCTGGAAAACCTGACGGATGAACAACAGCTGCAACTGAGTGAGCTGCGTCAATCACAGCAGTCGTTGATGCAGGGGAAACGCGATGAGATGATAGCGCATCGTACGGCTATGAAGGCGCAGGTGGATGCCATCCTGACCGAACAGCAACGCGAAACGCTGGCCAATATGGGCGGTTCCGGTTTCGGGGGGCATGCGCGCAGGGGTCACCACGGCGGTTAAAGGAATTGAGGGGTCATCACTGGCCCCTCGATTTTTACGGTTTTCCGACTCAGTTGAGCCGACAAAAAGTACTCCTTTGGAAAATAGGGTGATCTTGCTAGACTAAAGCGCTAGCCCTTTAGATGGCAAATTCGTAATGCTGCCGAAGAAAGATTTTTTTAATGCAAGGCTCTTATTGTTTCAGGCTTTAGGGATGGCTTCATTTATAGCAATCTCTTCGATGCACTATGGGACTGGCCCGGATAGGGCGCTGGTGAGTTTTTCTGTGCCGATTCTGATCGGCTTTGTGGTTGGTACGCTTATTGGCTTGATGGCTGCAGCGTTGCAGCACAAAAACAGGCAGGAGCATCAGTTTTTTCTAAGTATCATCGAAACTCTGGCTAACTCACTGGATGAAAGAGACCGTTACACGCACGGCCACTCACGTAGGGTAACCAATCTATGTCAGGCGCTGGGGCATGAAATTGGTTTGAAGGCGAAGGATCTGGAGTTGATCCGACTGGGTAGCATCCTGCATGATATCGGCAAGATAGGGGTGGCCGACAGTATCCTGCTGAAACCGCAGAGCCTGACACCAGAAGAGTTTTCCTCCATTAAGAATCATCCGGCACAGGGTGAGCATATCCTGTTACCGATGCTGCATGAGAACAGGATCTCCAGGATTACCCATATGGTTCGACATCATCATGAACGCTACGACGGCGCGGGTTATCCCGATGGGTTGAAGGGCGAGGGCATTCCGTTTATGGCCAGGATGATCTCCATTGCCGACAGCTTCGATGCGATGACCTCGGATCGCCCCTATCGTAAGGGAATGACGCGGGAGAAGGCATTGAAAGAGATAGAAAAGGGCTCCGGTACGCAATTCGACCCGCGCCTGGTACAGCAATTTCTTGCCATGATGTACCGCTGTGAAGCGTCCGAATGCCCAAATCAATCCAACTGTGAGGTTTTTAAACGTATCCTGAACGAGGATATCTCTGTCGCGTACAAAACCCAGTTTTGTTCGGGTCTATACGAATACTGTGCGCGCTATAAAATAACCAATAAACATAAGCTGGCCGATAACTTGCTGCCAGATGGAAGCTTTTTGTAATTTGAAGGGTATGGATAGCCATTCGGTGTTTTCCCGTTTAAAGCCCATCGAGCTATTTCTGCGCGACCGTTAATAACCCTCGTCCTGAGCAAATGTATGTCACATGAGCATAGCCATCCCCCGATAGTTAACTACAACAAAGCCTTCGCCATCGGCATCTCGCTGAATATCCTGTTTGTGGTTATCGAGGCGAGCTATGGCCTGCTAGCCGGATCACTGGCGCTGATTGCGGATGCTGGGCATAATCTGAGCGATGTATTCAGCCTGATGCTGGCCTGGGGTGCCAACCGTCTGGCGATCCGGTCTTCGGGTGAGAATCGAACCTACGGTTTTCGCGGGGCGACCATCCTGGCCTCACTGGCCAGCTCACTGTTGCTGCTGGTTGCGTTGGGTGGTATCGCCTGGGAGGCGCTGGGTCGTCTGCTCGATCCACAGCCGGTACAGGGCATGATTATCATCGCTGTGGCCGCAATCGGGGTTGTAATCAATGCCGCGACGGCCATGTTGTTCATGTCGGGGCAACGGCATGACCTGAATATTCGAGCCGCTTATCTGCACATGGTTGCTGACGCCGGCATATCTCTGGGTGTGGTCGTCGCGGGTATCGCCATTCTGTTAACGGGCTGGCACTGGCTGGATCCGCTGATGAGCATAGCCATCGTGCTGGTTATCCTGATAGGAACCTGGCGCCTGCTGAAGGAATCCATCAATCTTTCGATGTCGGCGGTGCCGGAAAGCGTTCAGATATCGGCCATCAGGGATTATCTAAACGCTATCCCGCAGGTAGTCGAGCTGCATGATCTGCATGTGTGGGCGCTGAGTACCACCGAGGTTGCGTTGACGGTGCATCTGGTGACCCGAGAACAGGCTATAGATAATCAGTTTTTGCTCGAAACACAGCAGCAGTTGCACGATCTTTTTGATATAGAGCATGTGACTATTCAGCTGGAGACGGAATCGAGTGAAAACAGCCGTGTATTAAATCGTCCGCAATGCATTTGATGAAGATCAGCGTATGATAGGCCTTATAGCTAACAGCCAGATCGAGTGATCGAAGACTGGCCGTTGGATTAATGCTCTGTAAGTAGAGAAGAGGAGAAAATATGAAAATACTGGTCACCATAGATTTTTCTGACATAACTGAGAAAGTGCTGGAACAGGCTCGACGCCTGGCCAGTGCCATGAGCGGTGAGCTTTGCCTGATTCACGTAGCCGAGCCACACCCCGATCATATAGCCTATGATTACGATCCGGCCGCTATGTACGCGATAGACCCGACTGAGATTCGTAATAACATCGCCCATCGCTTTCAGCAGGAACATAAAACCCTGCAAAAATATGCCGATCAGCTGCGTAGTGAAGGGGTGAATTGCAAGGCGTTGATGGTACAGGGAGACACCGTAGAGGTGTTGTTGAAGGAGGTAGAGAAAATGGCGATAGACTTTATCGTGGTAGGATCCCACGGTAAGGGTGTGTTGAGCCAGCTGTTGCTGGGTAGCATCAGCGAATCCCTGATCAAGAAATCCCCCGTCCCTGTTTACCTGGTGCCCGCCGATGATGCGACAAGTTGATATCAACATAGAGCCCGTTGAGCTTTATAAGATCCTTAAGTTCGAGGGTATGGTGCACAGCGGTGGTGCTGCCAAGCAGGTGATCGAAGAGGGCCTGGTTTCTGCAAATGGAGCGATTGAACTGCGAAAAAGGAAAAAGATTGTTGATGGCGATGAGATCAGCTACGCAGATGACACTATTCGCATCCGGTATAAACCCGCGCAGGCTTAACCCTTGCCCAGGCATTTCCAGCCCAGTCTCTAGTTCAGCAAGACCAGGCAGCTCTCTTTAGGCTGCGGCTTGCTGAAATAAAATCCCTGCACGATATCGCAGCCTATTTCCTGCAGATAGTTGACGGTCCCCTCATCCTCGACACCCTCTGCGATGATAAACATGCCCAGGTCATGTGCCAGGTCGATGGTAGAGCGAACGATTTTATCGGTGGCACCATCCTCAAGGCAGTTAATGATGAAGCAGCGGTCTATTTTCAGGCAATCTGCCGGGAATTTCTGTAGATAGGATAGCGAGGAAAAGCCGGTGCCGTAATCATCGATATGCAGCTCCAGGCCAAACTGTTTTAGTTCGGTCATGGTTCGGGTCGACAGCTTGGGGTTTTTCATCAGCGTGCTTTCGGTGATTTCCAGTGCTATCTGCTTTGGGTCTGCGCCGCTTTTTTTCAACTCATTTTCTATTTTTTTGAACAGCTCCGGGTCGAGCAGGTTTCTGGCCGACAGGTTGACTGAGACAATAAGTTTATGTCCACTATCCGACCAGGCTTTTGACTGACTGAAGGCATCCCGGATCGCCAGTTCCGTCAGCTCGCTGATCAGGCCGGTGTTCTCGGCAATAGGGATAAACTCACCCGGTGAAATCATCTTTTCGGTGGGGTGTATCCAGCGAGCCAGGGCCTCGACGCCATGTATTTTGCGGCTTTTCAGTTGAACCTGAGCCTGGTAATGCAGCTGAATATCCCTATTTAGGATCGCCGATCTAAGTTCGGATGCCAGTTGCAGCTTGCGTCGGCTGTAGGGATTGTCATCAACGTTAAAGATGGTAAAGCGCTTGCCATTAGACTTGGCCGTTTGCAGCGCAATATCGGCATGTCGAAGAAGCGCTTCAGCCGTATTGCCGTGCTCGGGATAAAGCGCAATGCCGATAACTATGTCCATGCTGACCGTGGAGTCGGAGACCGTGAAGGGGGTAACGAACTCGTTAAGGATTTTCTCAGAAACGGTAGCCACCGTATCGATACCACCCGGCAAGGCCACTGCAAACTTGTCCCCCCCGATCCTGGACACGGTGTCGGCCGATCGAAATAAATTTTGCAGTCGAGTAGCGATCAGTTGTATCAGCTTATCTCCGTTAGAGTGGCCGAAGACTGCGTTGATCTCTTCGATCCGGCGAACGTCAATGGTGACAATCATCAGTGGTTTGATATTGCGCCTTGCATGGTTAATGGCATGAAGGATTCTGTCCTGAAGCAGGCTGTTACTCGGTAGCCCGGTCAAGGCGTCAAACAGGGCCAATTTTTTCAGCTCTTTTTCATGTTCAATTCGTTCACTGATATCCTGTGCGATCGCGACGAAATTCGTGTTGCCGTTCGTTTTTGATAGCTGAAGACGGATTTCGACCGGGTAGACCGAGCCATCCTTACGGCAGTGCTCGGTCTGAAAGGTGATCTGTTCGGATACCCCTGTACGCAAGGGCGCAATAACCCCTTCAAAGGTGGTACGGCTATAGCCAGGCTTGATATCGATGGGGGTCATGCATAGCATCTCATCGAGGCTGTATCCGAGGTTATTCAGCGCGCCATCGTTAACCAGCAAAAACTGCAGGCTGCTGGCATCGAACAGATAGATTTCATTGAAGCTCTTGCTCATGATTTCGCCGAAACGCGCAGAGTTGGAGAGATGCCTTTCTTTTTCGCCAATAAAATAAGCGAGTATGAAACCAAATAACGTAATCAGAATAGTGGTAAAGCCACGCATCCATAGCTCTTCTCCCTGATGAGGTAGTAGCGCTTCGATGAAGGTGCCGTGATCGAAGATATAGTAGTGAGCGAGGGACTCGAGCAGCCAATAAAAGGTGGCCGATACAGTGGTTAATATCAGAACTTTACGGGAGAAATAATGGCTCATGTCGATTCCTTTTATTATTCGGCAAAGTCGATAGCTTCGAAGTATAGGAAGTATAAAAGCCATATTTTCATATTACAAGCTGTGAAATATCAT
>CALCSG010000556.1 GCA_937894085.1 uncultured Gammaproteobacteria bacterium
TAATTCAAGCTACTGGAAAATACGGGTTGCAGAGGGTTTTACCATTCAACTTTAATACTCACCCACATCTCCGCGCAATAATTTTCATGATTTGTTTGACATATTTATCTTCTTGGCAATAATTAAGGCACTTCCTTGGTCAACATGACAAGGGCAGTAAAGCAGTCCATGAACAATGGGATGACTGCGAACCAGAATACTGGTCTTGTTCCTTTCTTCTACTGTGCCCCTGCAGCTTCGCTAGACATAACCGTGTTAGCCTCACGATACAGTGATAGACCGGACAGAATTACCCCCCGCTTGAGGTTATCAAGCACCCTTACCTGCTCTTTTAGACAGGTGCCCTAAGCAACTTAGAACAAGGTAGAGTTGCGAACCAGGATTCTGGTTTTGTTTATTTCTATTACCCCTCGGGAAACTACTTCCCGATCTGGGCTTGAGTTTCCTTTTCTTTTACAGGAGACCATCATGCCCCAGAATAACTTTTCAGCCCCACTTGTTGATCAATTCGATAGTATCATCGATAAAATTGCTTATGCTCAAGTTGACTCTTGGGGGCATCAAGACCTCTTTACTTATGCAGTCGATCAATTAGCGTCCCAGAAGAAATCTCATTATGACCTGGATAATCTTGTTGAAGATTTCGAGGAAACGCTTTCAATATCAATTATTCATGAAATCGACGGCTGGAACATAACGCCAGTCCCCTGGATTGAATATGAGACAGTGATGTTTAGAGGCATAATCAGCGTGCAAAAAGGCCATGAGTGTAGCTTATATGCTTTAGAGCCTGAGCTTTGCGAATCAAGGGATGACATCCTTTTCTGGTCCATCTATTTACAGGCTACAGATACAGAAAATCTCTGTATTTTAAATGTGGCTAACGAGCAGGAGGCTCATCTCATCAGTAATTCAATATCTGAACATTTTTATTCTAAATAGCAGAATAATTTTCTTCCACCCCTTTGGGAACACTGTTCCCTTGCGGCGGTATTCCCTTTTTTTACTTCGAGGAAATACCATGCCGACACTACCTGAATCCCGCTGCAAAGCAGGTCAGTCCATTGACAGTAAAATAGTCGCGAAAGCTAAAAGCTCACCGGTCGAAATGATTCAGTATCTCGAATCTTTACCGAATAACGTTTTTGAACGTGATGATCCTGGCAATTTACTGAACTACCTTTATCAAACGGCGCTGAAATCTCGTGCAAAAACGTAACCGCAGATAACTTTTACTTTCTAAATCTGATTCACACAGCAGTGCATCATATTTTCTAACCCACTGGGAATACGACCTCCCTATGGGGACGTGTTCCCTTTTTTTAACTTATTAAGGTGAACACAATGATAATTTTAGAAGGCAATATCACGAACAAAGTGATCAATGGCAAAAATGGTGAGTTTTCAGTCGGCAATCTTACAACTGAAATTGGCCAATTTAAAATTCGCAATCAACTGCTGGATCAATTTGATGAGGGCGAATATCGAGTCCGCGTCTCAATACGGCATCTTGATTTAAACAGTTATATGTTAAAGCGTAACGGGATAACCATCACCGAAATTGAAGCGCATATTGACCATATTGAAGTCATTGACGCTGATATCAAGATGATTGAATCCGAGTCGGTAGAGCCTGATGCATCTATTGAGCATGAGAAAACGACCCGTAACCCTGCCGATCCTGAACCTGAGATCAATGCGAATACTGATAAGAGCGATGCGGATAAACCTATTCAGACCGATGAAAAGCAGGAAGAACTGACACCTGAGTCTGATCAATCAGAGCTGAAAAAGCTGTTTGGAATCCTATGGCCACTGGGCGATGTTGTTCAACTGGACTCAACAACACCAAGGACGCAGTTCATTCGTCAGAAAGACTATCTTAAGGCCAATGGCTATAAGTTCCATAGTCCTGATCAAACCTGGCATCGGTAATAGATGTCATGAAGTTATCAGCGTTAGTTAAAGAGATTGAGCAGCATATTGATGAGGCTATAGCACTGGCTGTAGATCATTTGAAATATGATGGCGATCCCTGTGGCAATTCTCCCCGAATGGCTGTTTTGACTCGGTTACTCGATGTTAAAGCTGAAACCGGCCATCTACGGAAAACTGATATCAAGAAACATTAACCTTAACCCCTCCCCTTGTCATCGATAAGGGGTTTTTCCTCTACCGACTGTTGGAGCCGTTACAGGAAAAACCGAATGACTCCCCGCTTGAGGTTATCAAGCACCCTTTACCTGGTCTTTTCGACAGGTGCCCTAAGCAATGTTGAGCAAGGTAGCGTTGCGAACCAGAATACTGGTCTTGTTCATTTCTTTTAACTATGGAGGTTCTTGCTATGGAAATAGTATCTTATGAAGCCCGTGTAGCAAAAATGCAAAAGCCTGGCGATGTGGACCGGCAATTACGTTTAGCAAAAATCTATGTGAAATCTCTCAGGCTAAAATTCAAAAAGGCACCCAGCCTGAATGAAAAATTAGTGCTAGGAAAAGCAGTGAAAGACGCTGAATCCGTACTGAGGCAATTGAGACTGACTTTTTTTGATTTACAGGACAGGTTGGTCGAACGTACTCACTAACCCCCTTTACACCTTTCTTTAACCCTGTCGGGAACTCGATCCCGTGCTGGGCATTGATGTTTCTGGCCTTTTCTTTGAGGAACTACCATGGCATTAATATTCCAGCGCCTTGCGCGTAATTTTGTAAAAAACGGGTACTACCCTACCGATGGTGACACCATGGGTCGCGTTGTACAGGCACTTCGTTTTACCGGTCGGCATTGTCGTATTCTTGATCCCTGTTGCGGCGAAGGAACCGCTCTGGCTGAGGTTAAGCATCATCTTATTGATTCAGCCTCAACATCGAAGCAGGTAGTTGCCTATGGTGTGGAATATCACGAAGAACGTGCGTGGCATTCCAAGCAGATACTGGATCATTGTATTCACGGTGATTTACGTGACTGCATGATCGGTGCCCGTCAGTTTGGGTTGCTATTTCTGAATCCACCTTACGGGGATGCGGTCAGTGATAAAGCGCAGTTGTCAGATCCTAAAACTGGAAAGCTTCGGCTTGAGAAAGAGTTTTATCGTCGCACCAATGGACTCTTACAGTTTGGCGGAGTGATGGTGTTGATCATTCCTTATTACACGTTGGATAAAGAGTTTAGTAGCTGGATCTCCCGACATTTTCACGATGTTAAGGTGTTTATGGCTCCAGAGCAGCAATTTAAACAGTGTGTCATATTCGGGGTACGTCACAAGGTCACTGACCAATGGACAACCACGGATGAATATCAAAAAACGCTCTTTAATTTGCTTTCTGTAGGCTTAGGCGATATCCAGGCTGATGAACTGCCTGAATGCTGGGATGAGCAAACCTTTAGTGGTGATGATGATGGTCTTTATCACGTACCCAACGCAGATTCTGCGGGTAAATTTGAGCTAGTGCATCTGGATGGTAAACAATTGTCGGCTACGTTGGGCACTCATGCAGGCTTATGGAAGCAATATGGCCTTATGTTCGGTAAAAACCGCACTTTAGAGCCTAAGCGACCGCTGTGTGATGTCTCTAACTGGCACCTAGCTTTAATGCTTGCAGCAGGTCAGGTTTCTGGAGTGGTGAATAGTCTGGATGGCCGAACCTTTGTCGTGCGCGGTGATACTTACAAGGATAAACAGGTAACGACTACTGAGGAACCCGGCGCAAAAGGACAGTTGCAAACTATCCGGACGCATACCGATATTTTTGTACCGGCTATCAGAGGTCTGGATATGACCCCTGGCAGTGCAACCTTTGGTGATGTTTTTACGATTAAGTAAACACACTCGCTTTTAATTACTTTAACCCTTTCCTCTCTTCTTTAAGAGAGGTTTTTCCCCTACCGGCTGCTGGAGCCGTTACAGGAAAAACCAGATTACTCCCCGCTTGAGGTTATCAAGCACCCTTTACCTGGTCTTTTCGACAGGTGCCCTAAGCAATGTTGAACAAGGTAGCGTTGCGAACCAGATTATCTGGTTTTGTTCATTTACTTTTAACCCAGACGGGCATGATTCCCGTTGGGAGTTCTCCGTCGATTTAATCTATGGAGATTTTTATGAGCGCCAAAGATGTAGCACGAATCAGACTGCAGTTGATAGCTGTTGAAAAAATCCGACAGCAATTGATTCATTATGTCTCCAGGGTCGATCCATTGGGAATCTATAGCGATGCAGATTGCCTCGATAATGGATGCCCTATAGTAACGATAGAAGAATTAGTCACCTGTACCGTAGAGGCTATTTTTCTGTATGAACACTACAGGACAGTCAATCGTCTTATGTAGCATTTTTTATTTATTTACCCCATTGGGAAAACAATCTCCCAGTGGGACTGTTTTCTCTTTTTTTAACTGAAGAAGGAGAATTATCATGAATGATTTAGCTATTAACACCGTTATATCCGATGTTGCGCTGGATGAGACACCCGATGAATTATTAACGGAGGAATCAGACAACCTAAACATCATTCCATTAAACACGTTTATTCAGGATTTTGGTGCTGACCTGCTCAATGCAGTGAAACGTCAAAACCCACCGGTCTATGATGAAGTGCCC
>CALCSG010000557.1 GCA_937894085.1 uncultured Gammaproteobacteria bacterium
GTAGAACCGGCCTGACCATAGTTTCTGTCGATGTCAGCATCGTTGTAGGCGAACAGCGAATAGCTACGTCCACTGCCATCCGGGTCAGTATACGAAGTACCATTCTGACCCGGGTGGACATACAGGTTACCCTGCATACCCATCTGCATGTGCTCCGCTGCCTCTACGTGGCAGTGGTACAGGTAAGTACCCGGCTCCACGACGTTGTAGTAATAGGTCAAAGATGCGCCCATATTGATCGAAATCGATGCATCCGGCACCCCGTCAAACACGCTGGAAGCGTTGGGGAAACCATGGAAATGCACGGTATGTGAATCGAACAGATCGGGACGTTCAACCATGCCGGTGTTGGATAGAGTCAGGTAAAATTCCTGACCTTCTTCCAGCACGATATTAGGCGCAGTGAACTCGGCATTCAATATACCCACGTCATGCGAGTCTTCCAGCGGTATGCCGGTCAATTCACCAAATCCAAAGCCATACTGCGGGTAACCATTACCCATGTTGGAATAACCATCACTTGCGCTCAGGTGCATACACTTTGCAGTAGGATGCGCAGGATCAGGAGTATCAATGACAGCGTCACCATCGGTGTCGCCCGGGCACTGTACGAAGGCCGAAGCCTGTACAGCGGTGACCGGCAACATGAACATCGCGAGTAGCGAGGCACATGATCCGTATTTCAAGAAAGTTTTCATTATTCCGTACCTCACGGTTTGAATGTTTTCCAGTTCGGGTTTCTGATTAGTTAGTTTTTTCATCTTACTGTACCTCGTCAGAACCCTGATCTATGACCAGGTTAACAACACCCGGCTGCAGATCAATATCCACACCGCCTGTAGGACGGTTACGGTTCGGGTTACCAGCATCGATAGCCGGTGAAGTTGCTGTCAGATGATAATCAGAAGCCAGATCACCAGGTGTGGTGAGATTGACATCGTTGATTGACAGAGGCGCATAACGTGCGTCTATCCAGTTACCACCTTCATCAAGCGCAGGAGCTACCATGATGGTCTGAAATTCGACCACTGCAGGACCCATGCCAGCACTACCATTCAGATAAGCTTGAACGAATGCCGGATCGGTATCATCAAGCTGCCATCCAGCAGGATAACCGGTTGCATCTGATACTGTGCTCCAGCGTATCTGGTTAAGTGTTTCACCAACACCCGCATTAACTACGCCAAGATCGGTATAGCCGACAACCGGAAGCAACTGACTGGGGTTACACAGCTGATTAACGTTCTGACTACAGTCAGTGGTGATATCACCTGTTGTACTCAGCACGAAATAGCTGGACTGGTTCTGCCACAGGATGTTGCTCTGTAATAGCGGATTGGTAAACGGCTTGTTATATCGATTGTTAAGCGCGTTGAAATCCAGCACTGTTGCCAACGTCTGGTAATGATAAGACGCAATACCCGCGATCTGCGGATTTGACTGGCTGGGGTTACCCGGTGAGAACGCAGCGCCTGCAGTAGCAGTACTGTTGTTGTTGGCAATAGTGTTGTTCTCGATATCGACTCGTACTGAATCTTTCATTGCTATCGCACCACCGGCAAGGCCAGCTACGTTGTTAACAATAGTATTGTTATCGATAGACACCAACCACCATGGAGTATTGCCACCAAGGTTATTACCTGGGTCAGCCGCAACGTCTGTACCATTAGCACGTCTAATTGCGATACCAGCACCATCACCCGCGCCTGCCTGGTTACCCTGGATCAGGTTACGGTTAATAGTGACATGACCTGAACCATCAGTCAGTTGAGGATTGGCACCCACAGCCGGATCCATACCAGCGATAAGGATACCGCCACCATCGGTTTCAAAACCAGGAGTCTGACGGAATGACTGATTAAAGATAATCTGGTTATCCTGAATACGACCACCCGTGCTTAGACCCAGGTGTCCAATACCCGCACCATCAGTTGCAGCGAAGTTACCACAGATCAGGTTATTGGTGATCTTGTAGTTATTGCTGCCGTTATACAGTGCGATACCACCACCGGCACCATTTTGCGTACCGTTACGGATAATCTGATTATGATGTATTTGAACATTATAGTTCAATGCACTTGGATACAGACCATCGTTATCAAGCAGAGCCAGGTGACCCATGCGAATACCACCACCGTAAGTACCTTCGTTACCGGTTATACGGTTGTTACTGATATCCAGGCCATTCACATAACCATTCAAGAAGATACCACCACCTGTCGATGCACCGGTAATGGTGAACCCATCAATACCGGAACTCTTTCTACCGTTATTAAAGGTATTCAGGTTACCTGGTGCCTTACTGACAACCATGATGCCGGGACCTTCTTCAGTATCAAACAGTAATGGTCCATTCTCCTGACCGGGTAACAGATCAAAGTCTGTATTCACGTGTTGATCGATTTTGGCCTTCCAGTCGAGGATTTTTTCAGCCGGTACCACACGTGCATTGATAGTGGTAGAGAAAGCACCAGCACCTTGCAGGTAAACCGGTTTCCACATAACTGGCAATTCATCGTAGACACCTTCAGCAACCAGCAGCAGGTCACCGCGATTAGCTGAGTCGATAGCATCCTGAATTGGATGTGCACCAGGAACATTACTTGGTAAGACATTAACTGCAGTATTGTTGTTGTACTCCAGAGGTCCGACTATGACGGAAACAGCCATTGGAGATTCATTACCATTAAAATGAACTACAGAAAGCTGGTAACGACCATCCGGTATATTCGCTGGTACCACGGCTTGTATCATATCATTAGCCCAGCTAGAAGGAGTAGCATCATAGCTAGCACCAGCCTCGCTGGTCAGGTAGACATGCCCTACATCGATGCCAAAACCATAATCACGTGTAACAAACTTGGCCTGGAATTCATTCGATGATGGATTCAGTACATCGCGGTTACCTACTGAGTTAATAGTCAATGTTCGCAACGCTTCATCAGCTGTCGTCTGGCTAGGGATATATGGACCTACATAGCCAGGAGAAGTAACCGACTTAATCATCGGCGTAACGTCACCCGCTTCACAGTCCAGCTGGAAGCCAGAACCGGCAAATGCCGCAAGTTGCAGTACAGGTGTATCCAGGTAAGTGGTTGCACCAGGCATATACTGGAAGGTATAGCAGAACTGGGTGTACTGAGGATTGTAGTTAGGATCAACAACTCTCTTAGCTGGATCGTTAGGAAAGTTTGGATCCTGAACATAACCACCGTCATTCATACAGGCAGTCATCATATTAGGTGTGTAACCTGATGGACTGGCTGCATTGGCCGTAAAGCTTGAAGGCAGCATAGCGTTGTACTTACCATACTGGTCAGCGTAAACGCGAGTTATTTCCTTGCCTGTCCAGTCATAAAATGCAACCGGTAACCATGGTGGCGCGAATTTCTCACCGAAAGTTGGAGCATTCGGATTGAACTCATTCGCCAGGTCATTCAGGATACCGCCGACTACATGAGAAGCCTTTGGAACCTTTGTCCAGAAGTGAAAATCTGCCGCTGAATTCTTGCCATCAGTCAACAGGATATGTTTCTTGTCACATAATGGGCGAATTTCGCCGGCATAAGGAGACGCGTAATCAGCTGGATCACCTGCTAATTTAATATTACCAACTTGATCAGTAGCAAATGTGATATAGGGAGGTACTGCACGCTCGTCACCCACACAAATAGGTGGCAGCAATTGTGGCACAGCATATTCATCACCAAAATCAACATTCTTGTCTTCCTCTTTCAATGACTCATAGCCCGGAGGATTGAAACCCTGCACGATATAGTAGCCTTTCTTCAGGTAATCTTTACCATCAGCGCCTGCTGTAACTGTTGTTACCAGAGGATTACTTGGGAAAGCATAACCACCGTCAAATACACCTGGGCGGACCTGGTTCCAGTTACGCATGCTATCCATACAGTGATCATCAGCCACAACTGTCATCAGGTTACTGCCCTGACATCTTACAGGCAGACTATCATCCCAGCTATCAGACCAGGTTACGTCGACTGCGTCACCGTAGTCAAAAGAACCGTTACCATTGTGGTCAACGTCTTCATTACCTTTAGTACCGGTTCCATCAAACCAGCCCAGTGGGTAGTTATCAACATCGGCAGGAGTAAATACACCATCGCCATTAACGTCATCTGCAAGTTCATCAACGTTATCATCCTGGTACAAAGCAAACTGGACACGAGGTATACCCGGCTCCCAGATTTCTGCAGCAGCGTAGCGCGGATCATGCTCAGCACGGGTAATAGCGTAAATAGCCACACCTGAGATACCGCCGTTTTCGTTGACTCCGTAATTAGTCTTACCAAATTCGACAACAGATTTTTGACCGAGGAAACCCTGGAAGGCTTCAGTCAGTACCTGACCACGCTCGGTACGTGAAAAACCGTCATGGGTACATTCATCGGCTCGATTAATAGCCGGGTCATCAGTTGGATCATCACAAGTTACCAGAGGGTCACCATTGTTATCAGTTACCTGAGGTTGGCCGATATAGCCATTAGCCTGTACATTATTGTTTGCATTAGTCGTTGAACTATTTCCGCCACCGTTATCAACAATGATGGTCGCTCCTGTCGCCTTAAATTTGGCGAAATCAGTTTCCAGAACTAACCAGTGAAAGAAAGGAAATACCTGGTCAAAAGGCGCGCTACCTTCAACATCAATTGGCACTGACTGATAGATACGTCCATCTCTCCAGCGGATATTAGAAGCAAAAGCATCGGCATTCATATTGACATCGTCAACATTTGGATCATTACATTCCAGGGTTTCACAATCACGAAAACCATCTTCATCACGATCATAGAACACTGAGGTATACATCTTATGGAACCAGTTAAATACCGGTATCTCACCTAACGCACAGGTAAAAGAACCGCAATCTGCTGTGTTAGGAGCTGAACCAGTGGTATTGGACGCGATCAACTGGGTCAGAGCAGTAACGGTTAAGCCATCTCCAGTACCATTTGAGGCGATAGAGAAAGGGTGATTGGCAATAACTGCATCCAGACCATCATCGTAGATAGACAGGCTGTAGTCACCAATCGGCAAACCATTGATAGCGAAAGTTGAAGTGTCATCACACTTGCCTGAATAAATCGTTTTGCCTGCAATACCCAGATTCACACCAACTCGGCAACCTGGGAAAGGCGTACCATTATTGAAAGTAAAATCAGGTGAACGTGACATATGATTATCAACAACGGTACCGGTAACGCTTGCAGTCATCGGAGCGACAGGAGCCGTATAACCGATACAGGGGTTTGCATCAGGATCATCATTTTCTACTGTTGCTGGTAAGCCATCAACATCGATTACCTTAGTCAGGGTAATAGGTGAACCATCTCCCCATACACCGGCGTTACAATCATATTCTTTTACGAAACCGATAAATACGTGTGGACCAGGTGGACCAAACTCAACAAACACTTCTGGATTGTTAGCTTTAACCCACGCATCAGACACCTTGGTACCTTCGATAGTCGAAGTCTGAATCCAGCCAGCGCCAGCCGGTGGAACAACCTGAACACCGTACTTTCCAGGAGGAAGATGCTTGATTACCAGGTAACCCTGATCGTTGGGGACCAGGTTAACGATACCGGGGGTCAATGCACCAGGGTTCACAATTGTGCCGTTAGTATCTACACCGGCAGGATAGGAAGATACAGAGCCATCGGCATTGTAATCTGTTCCCAGAGGATTTCCGTAGGCATCGTATGCAACACGACCACCACCGGCACCATACTGACCAGCGGGATCTTCCAGGATGATATGGAAAGGCTGAAATTCACCATTCACAATCGAACCATTAAGTCCGCGTTCACCCGGATCGATAGCACCATTAATCGGGCTATTATCTTCAAACACCTGGATACTGATTTGTGCAGTCGGGATTTTAACTGGATTAACATGCACCAAAACTTCAGCATCTGCAGTTCCAATTTGAACGGCTTTACCGCCCATTTGATAACCCTGATAAGGTAATACAGATACAAAGTAGTTTTTACCATCGGTAACTTCTACGTTTACGGTACCATTATCTGTCTCACCGGTTAGACCTTTACCGGTTGTGGCGTCACGCGCAATTGGCGTATGACTTTTATGGAAGTTAAAAGTAACTGAGTTGGCTATATCAGCTGGATTTCCAGAGTCCAGAATATTCACCCCGGTTGGTGCTACATACATAGGGTCTTCTTCAACAATATACCTGAAGCCCGATACAGCCACTCCATCTTTGTCTTGGGGCCCTATTGTTAGCGTTGCCGCGCTGACCTGATGGGCGAATGACACCCCGGTCAGTAAAGCTGCTAATACGATGGGTCTTCCCAGCGTCTTGTACCTTAAAATTTTCATCATTGCGTTTCCTCTAAAAAACGATAGTTTTGTCGCTCTTTTCCAATGCAGCATAAGCTGCACAGATACTTTTTTCGTACTTACAATAATGAGGGAATATTTAAACTAAAAAAATACGGAGATAGACGAGCATAGTGCGACAACTTGCCGCACCTTCGATACTATTTAAAAGATACCAGTGGTAGATATTTATGCATTTGACGGTAGCCTTATGAGTAGCATAAATTAAAGCAAGGACTTTTACTTATTTATTTCAATAACTTAAAATAACTACTTAAACCAGAGTATAAACATTTAAGGTGGTAGGGTAATACATCAATGGAGTAGTCAGAATTTTTTTTAAAAATCGAGATTTTTAGCAAAATGACTCTAAAACCCCAGTTCGGCATTGCTGCATTCACAGACAACAAATACATATTGTAGTATTAATAATCATCTAACCAAACCATATAATAGAACTGTAAACGGGAGGAATTGAGCGTCGGATTTTCACTGGCCATAAGTAAATGTTGCCGCTAATCGTCAGGGTAATCATTTTCTGCGCTCACATATAGGTGAGTGATTATGTGCAGTACAAAAGACCCTGCTGTCACTTAACAAAAGGTGAATCAACCTGCTTTCCTATCGTGGAAGACTCAAACTGCAACAATAACGAAGGGGTCTGGTTCAGTAGCACAGGCAAAAGCATGGGAGTAGCTTTCAAGTAATTGAATTACTTCTATTTATCAGTTTTATTTCCACGTAACTAATTTTCATAATTTTTATATTATATTCGAGACTCTTTCAAAGTTAATATAAATTAATCGCTTAAAAATTAACATAAGTTTATAAATTTGTGATAGGAGTCACACCCAATTAGCAATTTTTTCACGTTTTTTTCACATATTTTGCTTTAACATGATGCTTATTAAAAGTTAACATGAGTTAATTTAACATTAGTGTGGTTTTCACCCTGATATATAAATTTTTTAAGGATCATTTTAAAAAGCAGTGGAATGTATGTATAAAAAATTGACTTTATTATCACTACTTGCGTTCAGTTTGAACCTTTCTGCATTTGAAAGTACCAAACAATTCAAATCTGTCGACCTTGATTTTGTTCTGGCAAATACAGCTAAGGCCAATAAATTTGCATTTTCTTTTCCAGAAATGAATTTACTGGACCAAAGAAATCAGATAACACAGTTACATGAATTATTCGATAAAGATCAAAATGTAGTATTTGCATTTTTTTTCACTCATTGTGTAAGTGTGTGTACGACCGTCACACTCAGCCTGAAAAGTATTCAGCCGGATTTGCCTGAAAACACACAGATAGTCATGATTAGCATTGATCCGGAAAATGACACACCGGACATATTAAATAATTATGCAAACATGCATAAGATAAAAAACCCTAACTGGCACTTACTAACCGGGAGTAATAAACAAATTATTGATTTACAGAAGAATTTTGAAGCATATCGTGGAAATAAAATGAATCATTCCACTTCGCTATTTGTTAAAAGGTCCAACTCTACCGAAATTATAGAAATAAAATCAAATTTTTCGGTAATCCCTCAATTATTTAACACGGCATCAAAATCATGAAAGTTTTGAGAAATAATGGGTTTGTATCGACTATCACCTATATGGATTATTTCGGTACTGATAAAGAAATACGTTCAAGAGATAGTATTTTTGCTAAAGCCACATTAGCCTGTGGCTATACACCTTTATTTAGAAATGATTTATATGATGAAACGCTGTTAACGTTTGACAGTGCATGTTCAGCGGCTAACTTTTTAACCAGCCTGTTTAGAATAGCTATCAACGATGAAATCAGTAATAAAATCTTGAATTTAAGAGCTGGTCTTTGTGCTGGTGATTACTTTAATGATGACGAACAAATTTATGGTGACACAGTCAATTTTGCCACCAAGTTATCCTATTCTTCACGTAAAAATGAAATTCTGATTTGTGGAATCGACCAGAGTGAGGTGGAGAGTTACACAGCCCTGAAGAGCGATATTTCTTTCTATACCCGTAATGAAGAAGAAAACTGTTACTCAATCAGCTTGATTGATGAAGACTTAACCAACGCAACAATGGATAATCTTATTTTCCAGGTTAAGTATAATAACAGTAGTCATGATCTGAGATTATCCCGTAATAATCAAATTACTATTGGTCGCTCTAATATTGCCGATGTTTTTATCGACGACGATCATATTTCCAGAAGCCATGCCACTATTACATTAAACCACGACAAAATATTTATAGAAGATCATAGTGCTAACGGAACTTATATTTATGTAGATGGCCATGAAAAATATGTTACTAATGACAGGGTATCATTATGCGGAAAAGGTTATATTTTGTGTGGTCAACGAAAGGAAAGTAATTCAAGTTTAGAGATTGATCAGATTGATCATAATATGATTTCTTTCCAGCTGAGCAAAGAGAATACGCATTTATAGCTAATGGTCCACAGGCCTGTTTGTATCTTCAGTTAATAGTTGACTAATCTTCTTTCAGGTAATTAGTCAACTTGCCTGCCTGTTAAAATTAAATTTCTGAATAAATTTACTTTTAGCTGAACACCTCTCCAACACTTCATCCCTATCCCTGTAATCAAATCAACCGTACTTTGCTTAACACTCCATGCAGATGATTTAAAAAAACTGTCGGTGTGTGTGCTACTAATTGCCTACTCAACTAGTTATAAATCATGCATGTTTATTTGATAAAAGCTGCGCACTGCTCCGGTTTGCTAGTAGCCGGAGAAGTGCTACAGGGATGATGAAGTAGCGACAACGGATCTGAGGATGGAGTCAATTTTTCAGTCAGCACAATCTTCAAAATGGTTACCAGCTAACAGCATGCCGGTATGACGTTAACTCTTTAACTAGCCGATATTGATTGTAATCAACCTGTTAAAACAAATTTACTGAGTCATCCTGCTATTCACCTGTCCTAATATATCCACCTGTATCTAATCAACGTATTCAATCGATACATTGCTAACAATAATATTAATGACAGCAGGTTCATACTACCACCGCCTCCGCCACTTGCCGTATTAACCGGAGGCGTTACAACTGAAACGGGGGCTACTGCAACTCCACCCGGGTCAGCAATAACACCATTTTTAAGTCTATCGGCATCATTCGAACCGCCATCTTCTATCAGCAGTTGTACACAGTAGTCACCTTCTGCTAAGCCCGAGCCATAAGCTACATCACCGGGAGGAGGACAAATCCCGTTAACTCCAGCAGCGGAATATAAAGCATTTTTACTATCTTCTACAAATGACTCCCATCCATTCAATATCGTGTACTTTCGATAGAAAGCATTAACAGGGATTGCAGCATGCTGCGGTATTACAACCAGAACAGACTGCTCTACGCGGGTCAAACCTGTAATTTCAAAATCGAAATAACCACCCACATTGATAAAGGTATCAACTATTTCAGCAGGTACTACACCTCCTGATGAAGCGACATAATCTTCAATTTGCTGTAACGTTACATGGGCAGAATAATAACCTTCTGTAAAAAATGGAATACTACCCAGGCGTATTGAAAAACCTGATTGCACATTCAATAACCACTTGTCCGAAACACCTTCAACACCCTGCATTGCAGATGGAATATCGACACCGTCCAGGTAATCGGGAATACCGTCGTCATCACTATCATCAAATCCTTCGGCTGCATCATCAATCCCATCAGCATCACTGTCGTCAAGGTTTGAGAGGCCTGGGTCATTAAGCCAAACTCTAAAATGAGTTTCTACTTTGGTAGACAGATTACCCTTATCAGTTACCTCTACGGTAATCTCATATTCACCTGGTGTCAGCCCTCGTACACGTGGGTCAAACTGGAATTCAGCTACCGATGTATCAGGAACTAATAGCAAGGTATTTTGTGTAAAGCTCCAATCATAATTATAGTTATCCGCTAAGGCGGGATCATTCGTATCCGTTACCTCAAGAGCCACTGTTACCACACCACCATCCAACGTAATAATATGTGTAGGATCACCACCATTCTGGGTAATTCTAAACTTTGCCAACGGTGCGATATTTTCTTCTATCACAGTCAGTACATGTGAATCCTGGGGTCCTTTGGTGGCATTTGTTATATCAACAGAGTTGGCACTTAATGTGAATGATATCGTCTTAACCAGATCTGGCACCTGATATTCAAAACTAGCTTCAGTTCCCTGTAAAATAGTGATTTCACAGGTAGTACATGGGATATTTACGCCATCTTCAGAAATCTCATATTTTACCGTTACCGGGTATTCAGCAGCCACTCCATTAAGTATTACACGAACCTGTACGGAAGCTCCTGGTATAGTTGGTTGTTCAGGCAGAAACTCTACCAGTGGCTGTACATCAACAATTTGTATTGCTGTACCGGTATTACCAGATGAATCTGTTGCTGACCATATTATTTCATGACGACCCGGTTTAAATGGGCCCATTTGCTCAGCAGAAGCGATGACTTCAGTATCCTTGTTATCCGTTGCTGTTGCCACCCCCAAAGAAACGTCAGTTAAAAGTCCCACTGCATCCACCGCCAACGCTAAAGTTAAGTCCTGTGGAGGAGTGATAGTGGGAGCGACAGTATCAACAATAACATCGATAAAGACTGTTACTGCAGCACTGTCCAGCAGGCTATCATTTACTGTGAGTTGAGCTTCATAACTGCCAGCTTTATCGGCTGTAAAAACTGGATTGACTGCTGTCGGATCAGATAAAACAGCTGTACTATCGGCGGGTTTTGAGGTCAATATCCAGTTAAAAGTTAAAGCATCTTCATCTATATCAGTTGACCCACTGCCATCCAGCGTAACCACATTACCCATGAAGGCAGACTGATCTGGACCAGGGTCGGCCACCGGTGCTGAGTTCTGTGTCACTATCGTCACCGAATCTGCCGCACTGTCAAATGTCCCATCATTAACAATCAGTTGCACTACATAAGTTCCAGAGGTATCAACATCAAAAGTTGGCGCAATTGATTGGGCATCGGACAGAGTACTCAAGCTGCCAGCAGGTTTAGAAACAAAGGTCCAGTTATAAGTCAGCGGTGAATTATTAAAATCACTCGAAGCAGTTCCATCGAGGGTCACCTGATCATTAATAAACGCTGTCAAATCTAATCCGGCATTAGCGACTGGAGCCGTCTCATCTGCCGTGATATTCACTGTTCTGACCACCGTTGTGGCGGCATTGCCCGCCGCATCACTGACGTTGTAGGTCACGCTGTAGCTGCCTACGGCATGGCTATTGACTGTGCTGATAGTGTTGATATTCGCGCTGATGTCACCATCAGTATTGTCACTGGCGCTCGCACCGGCATCCACGTAGGCGCTGCCCAGTTCCAGGCTGACAGGACTGGCGCCGGTTAAGGTGATCACCGGTTTGGTCACGTCCGTGGTGACATTCACTGTGCGGGTAACCGTTGTGGCTACATTGCCCGCGGCGTCACTGACGTTGTAGGTCACGCTATAACTGCCCGCAACCGCTGTGTTAACGCTGCCTGCAATGACGATGTTGGCCGTCAGATTGCCATCTATGTTGTCTGTGGCCGTAGCACCTGCTTCTGTATAACTAGTGCCTAATTCAACCGTGACCAGTGATCCTCCAACCAGCGTGATGACGGGTTTGGTCACGTCGGCGGTAATATTAACGGTTCTGATCACCGCCGTGGCTGCATTACCTGCGGCGTCACTGACACTGTAGGTTTCCGTATACGTACCAACGGTGGAGCTGTCGACTGTACCGACTTCAACGATTTGACCGGTGATATTTCCGTCGATGTTATCACTCGCCGTCGCTCCCGGATCGATATACAGATGACCGACTTCCAGGTTGATTAGACTGGCACCTAACAGTGTAATCACCGGTTTGGTTACGTCAGCCGTGATATTCACTGTTCTGACCACCGTTGTGGCGGCATTGCCCGCCGCATCAC
>CALCSG010000558.1 GCA_937894085.1 uncultured Gammaproteobacteria bacterium
GAGCGTAACGAAATCAATCTCACTCACTTTTACTCGATGGACAATAATAATACCTTCAAAACCATATTTTCAGCGAATACTTCTGATGCAGAAATGTCAGGTAGCATTGTTGGGCTTGATGCGATGGAAGATGACCCCACATCCGCCGGCGATATTCAATCTGCCCTCGATTCAGGGCTGGAGATTAAACGAAAGTTTGATTTCGCCCGACTCAGTAGCGAATGGACCCATGAACTCAATGATGATACTCAACTAAGTACTATCGCTTACCTGCGTAGTAATAGAAACCGCTATACAGCCACCTGGCAAAGAAACCTGCCCTTCAATGACAGTAAACAACAAACTGCCGGTTTAATGTTTAAAGCGGATATCGATAAAGGTAGTACACGCTGGATTGCCGGTACCGATCTGGAGATTACCCAGTCGAACCTGCAGTATACACAGCGGGAAGATTATGGAACCAGCATACCCGCAGGAGACATCTACGATTACGATGTCGACTACCTGGCACTGGCTCCTTATGTCAGGGCTGAACACGATATTAATGATAAGTTACTTTTCAGTGCCGGACTCAGGTATGACAGTAATGCTTATGATTACACAAATAACCTTGAGGATGGGCAGTATGCCAGCTCCACCTATTCTCGCCCCAGTAGCGACAATGACCCGACGTTCAATCATCTGAGTCCAAAATTAAGTCTGACTTATCGCATTGATAGTTCTCAGAATACCTATATTCGTTATGCGAATGGTTTTCGAATTCCACAGGCCACCAGACTGTATTCATTAAGCACAAAAAATATCGATTTCACACTCGATCCCGAAGTCACTGATACTATCGAGCTGGGTTACAAACTGGCATCTCAGGCTGCTCAATTTGAAGCGGCTGTTTACCTGATGAGCATAGATGACACTATTGTCAGTAGAACAGATGATATAACAGGTGACAGGTATTATGTGAACGGTGGCGAAACCATCCATCATGGGCTGGAGCTTTCGCTACAGAACATCATTAACGATCAATTTTCTACCCGTATTGCCTATAGTTATTCGAAACATGAATACGTCAATGATCCAGTTTATGGCGACAATGAACAGGCGGCAGCCCCGAATACCACGGCAAACCTGCGACTAACGTATAAACCACGTGCGATTAGCGGTTTAACTACCATGCTTGAAGTGGAACATGTGGGTGAGTACTGGCTGGATGATGCCAATACGGCCAGCTATGACGGTTACACATTAGGCCACCTGAAAGCCACCTATAAGGCCAGCAAGCGTCTGAACCTGTCGGCCAAAATTAATAACATATCCGATAAAATTTATGCCGAATCAGCCAGTTACAGTTATGGCAATGAAAAATACACTCCCGGTGCACCACGACAGTTTTTTGCCGGTCTGGAATATAGCTTCGAGTAAGTTATGAAACACTTGATAATAATAGGCCTCACATTGCTGGCGCTGAATGTCAGTGAAGCTAAAATGAAACATGGTGGAGCAAACAAAAGCCTGCTGCCTGAATGCATGGAAGCCACTGCATTACCCTCCCCTCATTGTGGCAGAGTACCAACAACGGTATTCGCCATTGATGGCAAAATGTATGTGGTATTTAGCCAGCATGGTCATATTTACCTGACCACTTCGACAGACCAGGGTAAAACTTTTCAATCTCCCACCGTGGTCAATCGAAATCCTGAACTGATTTATGACGATGGAGAAAATCGCCCTAAAATCGTACTCGGGAAATCTGGAGAAGTGTTTATTTCGTGGACTCATAAAACGCCCGGGAAATATTCCGGTGATGTGCGTTTTACGCGCTCACTGGATGGAGGGAAAACCTTTGATGACCCGCTCACCATCAATAGTGACCGGGCCATTATCAGTCATCGTTTTGAAACCATGGCGATGGATCAACAGGGACGCATCTATTTAATCTGGATTGACAAAAGAGATTCAGAAAAAGCTAAAAAGAATAATCAGGATTATGCTGGGGTTTCACTTTATTATGCGCTATCCGACGATGCTGGAGAGAGTTTTCATCCTAATAAAAAGCTTGTAGATCATAGCTGTGAATGCTGTCGTATTGCGCTGGATAATGATAGTCAGGGAAAAGTAGTAGCGTTATGGCGACATGTTTATCCGGTCAATATGCGTGATCATGCTATTGCCTATGTAAACCCTGAAAAGCCTACTATCGAAGGAATGCCAGTTCGTGCTTCTGATGATGGCTGGCAAATAGATGGCTGTCCACATCACGGGCCGGATCTGTCGATAGATGATAAAGACAGGGCTCACCTGGCCTGGTTTACTCAGGGCAAAAAACATAAAGGTCTGATGTATGGCAGGTTCGATTTTAACGAAGGAGAAACACGTCTGCTCAAATCTATCGATGACTCACCATCGGCTTCTCGCCCACAGGTACAGGTTATAGGGGACAAAGTGTACCTGATGTGGAAAAAATTCAATGGAAAAACGATGGACTTACTCATCAGTGTTTCATCGAATGAAGGTCAAAGCTGGTCTGACGTGTCATCCATAGCCTCTACAGAGAATGGATCGGATCATCCAGACTGGGTAATTTTCGGTCAGCAGTTGTTTGCATCCTGGCACACTCAATCTGAAGGACTCAGATTAATTCCAGTCATCAAATAATGAACATAAAACGACTTATCAGCGGTGTTTTGTTGGCAATCTGGATTTCTACATCAAGTGCCGACGTTACACTAAAACCTTTTCAGGAAAACAGTCTGCAACAGATTACCGATGATCGAAAAAATCAGCCATTTCTTCTGCTACTCTGGTCGATAGATTGCCCTCCCTGTTTGAAGGAACTGGCTCAGTTACAGCAATTACACAATCAATTTTCAGCTAGCAGTC
This sequence comes from uncultured Gammaproteobacteria bacterium, assembly GCA_937894085.1. Classification (GTDB taxonomy): domain Bacteria; phylum Pseudomonadota; class Gammaproteobacteria; genus JACNJF01. The sequence goes on from CALCSG010000558.1 coordinate 2,878, forward strand.
TGGTTTTAGTATCAACTGATGATGTCCAGATAGCTGATTCGGTTGAAAAAACCATAAAAGACTTTCAACTGGAAAAGCTGGATAACTGGATATTCAGCGAATCCATACCGGAACGATTACGTTATGCTATTGATCCCGCCTGGTATGGCGAGCTACCGAGAGCTTATTTTTATGATGCATCTCACCAGCGAAAACCTCATAGTGGAAGCCTGAATACAGTCACACTGAATAAATGGTTGAACAAAACCCGTGATTACCTTTCCTCTGAAACTTTTTCTAACCCTGCCCTGAATGTTGTCAAAAAATGATGGATTTTTTCAAAGCATATCTCGATATGATGGTATTTGGCACCCTCGGCGTCATGAGTTTTTTTACGGTCTGGTTCGCCATCGAACGGATACAGTATTATCGCCGGGTGAAACTCACAGAAATCATTCATGCCGAAGACCTCAATGTCAAATTAACCAATAACCTGACGATTATTTCGTCAATTGGCTCCAATGCACCCTATGTCGGTTTACTCGGTACGGTACTCGGCATCATGATTACCTTCTACGATATTGGTCAGGTTGGCGAAATTAATCCAAATATCATCATGGTTGGACTGGCACTGGCGCTTAAAGCGACAGCAGCCGGTTTAGTCGTAGCCATCCCTGCGATCATTTTTTACAACGGATTATTACGTAAGGTTGATGTACTTACAGCCAGATGGAAACAGTTACAGACATGAAAAGGTTCGATCAGATAAATGTCATTCCATTTATTGACATCATGCTGGTACTGCTCGCGATAGTATTAACTACCGCATCATTTATTGCCACTGGCCTGCTGGATATAGACTTACCTGAAAGTAAAGTTAAAACCACTCAAACCGAGTTCTTAAAAAAAGTTGAAATAAGTATAAACAACAGCAATCAGTTTTTGATAGGTGATCAGGTTCAACAACTGGATACAATAAAATTAAAACTATCAGAACTGGATAAAGAAACACGAATTATATTACGTGTTGATAAAAGCGTGAATTTTGAGCACTTTGTCACCATTATCGATTTATTAAAACAAAATCAGCTCAATCACCTCTCTATCATAACGCGGCAGAATTAATGGTCTGTATAAAATGCCATCTTACAGGGATCTTAAGCTCGATATTAATTCATGGAGGGGTCATTTTCTGGCTGGTTAATGGGCAGCCCACGGCCTCAGAGACTCCCGAACAACAGAAATTACCGCTAACCATGGCGATGTTCCAGGCCGAATCTGAACCGACTCCTGAACCGACTCCTGATCCGATACCTGATCCTATACCTGATCCTATACCTGATCCTATACCTGATCCTATACCTGATCCTATACCTGATCCTGATCCTGAGCCTGAACCTGAACTAATTCCTGATCCAGCTCCTAAACCAGTTTCTAAACCTGTTCCAGAATCAATAACTGAACCGGTAGTACCTGCTTCAAAGCCACAACCAATCCCTGTTGCTCAATCAATGACCACCAGTGAACCTGTCAATGAAGTGCAAACTGATCACTCTTTAGATCTATTAGCTTTGGCAGAAAATGAATACCGAAAGAAAATTGTGACTAAAATAGAACTCAATAAGTTTTATCCAAAAAAAGTTAAACGCATGCGCAAAGAAGGTGATGTCACTGTTGAATTCGTTTTAAATCGGGATGGCAGCATTAAAGACATGAAGGTTATTAAAGTCAGAGGCCCATCAGCTTTAAAAAAAGCAGCTCTAAAAGCGATAAAATTAGCAGCTTTGTTCCCGCCTTTCCCGGAGCAATCTTCCCGGCAAAGCTGGGCATTTAAAACCAGTTTACAATATCGTCTGCGGTAAATTTTTTCACGATTATGTATAAAGCTCCGCTAACAAAATTTATGTATTAATTGGATATTCTCAAAAAATATACAATACCGTCATTGCGTCCCTTGGTTCCGTAAACGGTGCTTATATGCACCACAGCTCCCGTATGCTTTTAGCGGGAATCCATTGAAAACGTAGCCAAAACTTCAAAAAGTGCTATGTCTGCAATGGATTCCGGCTTAAAGATTGCTGAGATGACAGTGGTTTCGATATTGAATGATTTTTATGATGCCGAGAATGTTGAAGCTTTATAATTTTGATCAACTTTACTCTTTGTTTTAGATTTAGCGGAGCTTTGTACGTAATCAGGAAGTTTTATTAAAACAATTTTTCAGCGTTATGACAGCTTTATCAAACCTTGAATAACCTTAAAAATGACTAATGACAATCAACTTTTAAGCCGCATACAGCACTGTCCTTTGCGTGAAGATCTATTGCCTCATCAACCCAGACCCGTTTTACAGTTTCATTCTGAGACAAAAATACTGATCACAGGCCAGACTCCTGGACGAAAAATCCATGAATCGGGCATTCCCTTTGATGATGCCAGGCCACGGTTACGTGAATACGTAGGGACACACTCAAAGCAATATTTTCATTCGTTAAAAATAGATTAAAAATCACTATCACTGGATTTAACAGGAGTCCACTTCTTAAATCTGGACTTACCAGGGATGGATAGGGGTTTTTAGAAAAGCTAAATTCTGACCTTCCAGAACCCTTTAAGAAAGCAGCCGTTCAAGATATGAATACGAATGGCAACACACGACCCATTGGGGTACATTAAAAAATTTTTTTAACTCTACCTTTAGCCAATTAGCCGCAGGCGTATTCAATGGATTTGTAAGCACTATGCCTTCGTTAGTAACTAAAAAAACCGCACAATGTCTATCGTCTTCAAACCGATAAATATCGCCTTTTATTTTCTCGAATTTATTTTCGTTAGCTGACACCATTGAACTACCGAAGGTGAAATTAAGTAGCGCAAGCGATACTATTAATGAAGCTGTTTTTTTCATAAAATCTCTGCGGCAAAATGTTTGTTAACTGAAGGGCAAGCACGGAAAAAATGCGGTTTTTTCGGCCTGACAATGGAAAAAATAATGCAATTTGAGGTTCGCCACATTATTTATTTCCCCGGGGAGGAAACGTCAACAAGGTATCCGAGTCTCTCAACCAGTAAAGAGCAAGGCAGGCGGCCAGCATAGGCCATGCCGCAAAGAACAGCAGATTGTCAAACGGAGCCATATACTGCTTGTAGGAAAAAAAGGTTGAGACAGCGTGAATCAGCAGGACGGCACCGTAAGTCCAGCGACGCCAAAGGCCCGTAACAAACGCCAGAACCAGCAATAGTTCGATAGCGCCAACGATATAAGAAAAATGTTGAGATAACCAATAGATGCCATAGAATCTATCGAATATTTTACCGGCGTGCGCTGGATTAATAAACTTGTCGAGTGTCCACATCAACATCACCACAAAGACGCCGAGGCGTAGCATCAGTAATGAACGTGACAATGGTTTTTGCAGGGTATCAGGAATCGATGAGCTGGAATTCACTGGGTTGTCTCCTATATAAAGTAATTCATGTGTTAGCGTCACAACCGATTGAGCTGAAATGCGGCACCCAACTTTTTAGGCAAGTACTGCAACACCTGTGGATCATCAATGCCAAGCAAAGACGCCAGTGGTTTGAGCGCGTCCATGCTCAAAATGCCTTGATTAATTTTCACACATAACCGTTAAATATAAAGCATTAAAACAGGATGCTTAAACCACATCAGGTAACTACTACTCGATAACCTCCTATTGAATCAATGATATCTGGTTCTTGCATTGTAAAAGAAACATGGCTGTTATTAATTCTAATAAATCCACGAAGATTTTCTACGCCCAACCATTCTACTTCCAGGCCAATTACTTCCAAAAGAGCTTGAAAAGCTCGACCTATTTCTGTTCGTTTATGTATGTCTAATCCTAGACTCTTTCAGCTTTCAGTAGCATGGCTTTCACCTTCCGCAGCTAACATGAAAAAGTTATCTACCAGGTATTTAATTCAACGCTCTTCCCCAGGTTTTTCCTTTAAATAACCAATCATCTCTTTATCCATCACCCCTGAATCAGGTGACATTGAGATAAGGTTAGAAGGATTTGAGGGTCAGGACTTTGATTTATAATAGCAAATTATTTGAGTATTTAAAGCAACAGTCACAGACCAATATACTATAGCTAAAAGAAAATTATGGGGAATTCTGTTACAGAACATTTAAATATATTGGCAATGTGAATGACAGCAAAGTCCATGTCAGGGACTAATCGGAACTATTGGGTTCTTGCTGGTTGTAATCTAAAACAAAAGGTCAATCAGTTTTCTATGAACGGTCTGGAGAAGTCAGTGCTATAATCATAAATATGACTGCTCACGACACTCAATCTTTCTTTACACCTGAGCCTTTTTTATGCCTAAAAACTACATTACTTGCCCGTAGTTATAACCTGACACAGGTTTTACTCAAACGTAGTCAGTCTGATCACGTTTTCATACCAATTCGAAATTTGCAGTATCTTGCTATTATTGAGAGGGACGTCATCTGGTTTGTAGATAGCCAGGCTTATGCTACCCGCGGTGATGAAGGTGGTCGACTGGTAACCATTTCGTGGCAGCCGGTTATACCGGACGGACAGCGTGAAGGGTTAACACAACCACTCGATAACCGGGTCATCTTTTACCAGCAGGATATGAGCGAAATTCAGTCCCGACTATGTGGTGAGTTTTTTCAGGCTATGCAACTGCTTGATCAACGTTACAGAGATAAACATATCCCCGCCAGTGGCGCTCGAATCCTGCCTCTAAGCTTACCCATTAACAAATAAACGAAAAATAATCCTGGAACCCGCGATATAACAGCATTATCCTAGAATCCGCAGTTGGACAGTATTCAGATTGGTTTAGCCCGTTTGTCTGGCGTAGTTAAAAAATAAGATAATGGCTGTTCCCTTGGCGTTTTTTTTGCCTAGTCAGGCGGACGGGCAAGGCCGATATGGATACTGTAGCGCTTTCACGCTCCTATACTCCTGTAGACGCGATATAAGAGCATCCATGCTCAAAACCCATACGGTGAACTGCGGCGCATTGAAAACATTTAAATATTTCACGCACTTACAGTCTATTTATAGCGTTTCACTGCGGATCCTAGGATTATAGATACAACCTGAATTCGTAACTCCAATCCGCCAGCAAGTCAGATATTATGAACTCTCCCTGCCTAACTGGTAGGCAGCAAGCAATGCTGTTTTAATTGAATCGTTCTTATTCAGATCTTCTATAGACAAATACTGCCGGGCTATTGCATTGAGTCGGTTAATAATATCGGCCTGTTTCCATTTTTGTTGAAAGCTTGCCACATCAAAACTATCTTCGTGACAAAATTCTTTTGCTAAACCTTGAGCATCAAAATATTTGAACTGGCCAATTTCCATCACTTCATACTGATAGGAATAGATATCGATATCATTTTGGCTGGCAACAAGATGAAAAAGAGGAGGTATTTGTATATTTTTACCCAGATAGTAATCAAAATCTATCACCGCAGATGGAGAATAATCAACCCCCTGATATGAGTAAAATATTTGTACAGTGACACAATTTTTCATAACTTTATTTGGTCAGACTCATAAACAGTTTTGGTAACTTTTCAGGTAACCTGTCTACATGATCAATAACGCTATACTGGTTACCAAATATGTCCTGAATATAATCATCTGCTTTTTTATCCAGTGTGATGCAGTAGCTACTAATACCTTTTGAAGACAGTTCATCTACCGCTTTTTTTGTATCGCTAATCAGATACTGTACATCTTCCACATCGATATCAGATGGTTCCCCATCGGTTAATATCAGCATCAGTTTTTTATCAGCTTTCTGTGATTCGAGATAATGAGAAGCATGCCGAATAGCACCACCCATCCGGGTAGAAAAACCAGCCTCCATCGCGGCAAGACGAGCCTTTACTGTGTCATCAAATTTTTCACTATATCCTTTCAAGTGGTAATATCGAACATTGTGCCGAGTATCAGAGTGAAAACCAGCGATGGCATATTTATCACCCAACTGCTCGATAGTCCATGCCAGTAAAGACACCGCTTCCTGACTAAGCTGCAGGATTGTTTGCTCTGACCCTTCAGGTTTATCATTTAATGATGCTGATAAATCGAGCAGGATCATGACGGCAATATCTCGACCATTGTGTTCATGACTCATGTTGATTCGTGGATCAGGCTGTGAACCACATTTATAATCGATGAGTGAACGTATAGCTACATCCAGATCAAGTTCACTGCCTTCTTCCTGATAACGCACACGAACATAATTTTGAGGTTTGAGAGTTTCAAGTATTTTCTTTAACAACTTGGCCAGAGCTTTATGCTTATCAAGAATTGCATCTATCTGTAAGGCATTTCCAGAAGGATGAATCGATTCATACAAACTCACCCAGTCGGGTTTGAAACTTTTTGTATTGTAATCCCATTCAGGATAATGGCGTGGTGGCAATCCTTCAGTGTCCAGTTCTTCGGCTTTCTTTTCCCGGTGATCTTCATAGTCTTCTGCTTCGTCATTTTCTTCAATAAATACCCACATGTGACGATTATCGTCACGGTAACTTACCTCGGTATTATCAAATCGAACTTTTGGAGACTGGTCGCTTTGCAGGCGTGTACGTGCGATATAGGTGATGGCGATATCCACCATCGCTTTAGTGCTGCCACCCTCCTGTTCGACGGCATCAAAAAAGCGTCGGCTAAACTCCAGGATATGCTCATTGCTGTAGTCGTGGTTTTCATCCAGAATAGCTCGAGACAACATGGCCAGGCGGTGCAGAATACAGGATTCTTTTTGCGTATCGCAATCGCCCTCGATTGGTGCCGGGTGAAGAGCCAGTAAATATTTGCGTAACCCCGGATACTCTTTAAGCATTAAATACTCTACACGTGAATCTTCCAGATGCTCGATAGCAACGCGTTGAAACGGGCTGAAATTATCGGCCACAATTGAAGTTGACCAGCGCCGATGTGCTGCAATATGTGCCAGAGTAATACGATAACGATTTAACCCTGATACACCATTCAGATCATCGTAGACATCCGGTATACGAATGCCAAGATTATCATAATATGGAACCGGTTTTCTTAGCTCATCAAAACCCATTGAATAGGGGATAAAATAAGATTCGTCTTCCCACATGCTGCGAAAATACATCTGCAGCTGACGTTCATTATCCATGTATAAAGTACCGTGTCGCTCACGTTGTAACATGGCTTTACTATCGGCAGACTGTAAACTGAAATAATCTTTCTGTCGATCCGGGTGGTTATTATAATTACGCGCACCGTACTCGACCCAGTTTTTCAAACCTTCCAGTGATAACTGATTTAACAGGTAGGGAGTATGTTTTAGAAGTTCGGGCAGGCCGGGACTGGCAAACGTAGTATGGTGACCATGAATAGATCCGGTGGTGATCTCCATGAACTCAAACATGATTTCCAGATAGTGTTCCATCTGTTGCTGAGAGCCTAATCTTCGAGCTGCTTCAGGCAAACATTGCATAAACGGCGGAATTGAATTTCCATTGGGTGTACGCGACATTTTCCAGACCGCACTGGACACAATCTCCAGCATAGGTTCACCAAGCCTGTGTGCAATCCCGGGCATTTCCTCAAGATAAATCATGACTGGTTCCCAGCCACGACCTATCATGCATACCAGAGATGCACCTTTAAAATATTTTTCTACTCCGTCTGCACTGACATTACGCAATGCATCAAGCGTGTAATCTTCAAAGCATTCTTCAATCTGCCCGAAGCTGCACTTGAGTTTTTTGCGATAATTCTGAATTTCAATTTCATTCATGACTTTTTACTCACCGCAAAGGACGCTAAGGTACGCAAAGGTTTTGAAAGTTTAATGCCAAAAGCACATCACCTGCACACGCTTTCCTTTGCGAACCTCTGCGTCCTCTGCGGTAAAAAGTTTTTAACCAAAGACACTTTCTATTGCATGATCCAGCGTACTACGAATATCTGCATCATCTGTGATTGGACGAACCAGTGCCATGCGGCAGGCCGCTTTAGCTTCAACACCTTTATTCATTAAAGTTGCCGCATAAACCAGTAACCGTGTTGAGATACCTTCATCCAGGCCATGACCTTTCAGATTACGGGCAGTGTGTGCAATTTTCACCAGCCTGGCAGCCGTTTCTTCATCAGTTCCAGCTTCTTTCACTACGATAGAAGTTTCAACCTTAGTATCCGGGTAATCAAAATCAAGCGCTGTAAAACGCTGTTTGGTAGACTGTTTTAAATCTTTCATCAGACTCTGATACCCGGGATTGTATGAGATCACTAATTGAAAGTCAGCATGAGCATCGATCAGCTCACCTTTTTTATCTAATGGTAATTGACGACGATGGTCAGTCAATGGATGGATAACAACCGTTGTATCCTGACGTGCCTCGACAATTTCATCAAGGTAACAAATTGCACCGATACGAGCCGCAATCGTTAACGGACCATCCAGCCAACGGGTACCATTAGCATCCAGCAGGTAACGTCCAACCAGATCTGATGCCGTCATATCTTCATTACAGGCTACTGTAATTAAAGGTTTACCCAGTTTCCACGCCATGTGTTCAATAAATCGAGATTTACCACAACCGGTTGGCCCCTTAATCATCACCGGCAAACGAGCTTCGTAAGCCGCTTGATATAAAGCCACCTCGTCACTTTGGGCCTCGTAAAATGGTTCGTCGGATACTTTGTATTGTTCGATATCTATATCAGTCATTTTTCAAACACCTTAAAATTTTTCACCGCAAAGGACGCAGAGGTACGCAAAGGAAACATTTTAAAAGTTAATACACTTAAGCTCTCTAACCAGTATTCTTTGTTGCCTTTCGATAACGTTTTAAAAATTATTTACAATTCATTTAATGCCATATTTAAGTCTTGGCACATTAAAGTTAATTAATAAACCCAACTTTTTATTACCCAGTTTCAAATAAGATAGTAATTGAGCTTCATGTATTGGCAATAACCTATCAACTGCCTTCAATTCAACAATAACCGAATTATTGATCAACATGTCAAGTCTGTAACCAACATCAATAGTGACGCCATCATAATAAACCGGCAACTCAAGCTGAGTCTGCACTGATAAATGCTTCGAAACTAATTCATGCTTCAGGCAAGCTTCGTAAGCGCTTTCCAAAAGTCCCGGCCCAAGAGCTGAATGCACTTTTAACGCCGAATTTATAATAAAATTACTAACACCATTCAAATCCGTTTGCATATCCATATGATAATCCTATATCAATTATTTGGCACACCAACAAAAAAACCTTTGCGTACCTCTGCGTCCTTAGCGGTTAAATATTCTTTTCTATAAAAACTACTTAAAAATTCATATAGAAAAAAAGCCCCGACGAGCGGGGCTTCTTTAACTCTACGTTCGACTTACTTGTGAACGCCCAGTTTTTCTCTCCAGCCAGGGTATAACTTATCAGCATCACCAGGGAATGATTCGAATGCACGAGCAAACTCAT
>CALCSG010000559.1 GCA_937894085.1 uncultured Gammaproteobacteria bacterium
CAAAATTATTAACCTGAATAACCTTGGTTTCTGCAATATCTTTAGTAAAGACACCGCACACTCCTTTACCCAGTTTATGCACATGCAGCATAATTTGCGTGGCCTGTTCACGATTATGATTAAAAATATTTTCCAGAATATGAACGACAAACTCCATCGGCGTGTAATCATCGTTTAGCAAAACCACTTTAAATAAGGGTGGTTTCTTGAGCTTGGGTTTGGCTTTCTCTAATAAAACGGTATCGTCATCATCAAACTGCTGACTCATGCAAAAAATCCTGTGTTAGGAATAAAAATGTTTCTATATATCAACATAGTAACTTGAGTTAATGATTTCAACTCCATGTCACTAAATAATGAGAATAAATTACAAAAAAGCATAATTTTTTTCATGCTAACATATTGCTTATACGGTGAAATATTCTATGATTATAACCGTATTTAAATCTAATAATAATTAAAGTAATATTGTTATGGCTATAAGTCTTTAGGAAGCTACGAAAACATTGAGGTAAAGTTATGACCACAGGTACAGTGAAATGGTTTAGTAACGTTAAAGGTTACGGATTTTGTAATACTGACGAAAACGAGGAAGAAGATATATTTGTTCACTTCTCCGCAATAGAAATGGATGGGTATAGAAAACTAACTTCCGGCCAGAAAATAGAGTTTGATATTGATGAAGGTCCAAAGGGACTGCAGGCCCAAAATATAAGATCAGTCAATAATTAAGTGAACCTCATATACCTGTATATAAATCATCTGAATAGTACTAGATTTTGACTAAAACGTATTTCCTTAATTATTAGCTATACCTTCGGGTATGCTAAGATTATTTTTGAAATAATATAAAATTAACTTCTATTACTTTTTCAGGGTTGAATACAGGATTCTGGTAAAACAAAATTTTCAGAACATATCGAAGAGTAATTTTACTCCTCGACCTAATCGCCTACTCTACTAGTTTTTATTTCTAGAATTGCTGAGCCGGGGTGTATAACTCTGTGGATACCCCCACCCTCGTGTTAAGGTTATTTTATAATCCAAGATTTTTCATTATCGGTCTGCTTACGCGATGTAGACCCGTAGCCTCAACTACTTTAGTTGCAATTTCTTCAATCGACATAGTCGCCGTATTGATGAATGGTATTTTAAATTGCTCAAACATTTGTTCAGTAGCTTTTATCTCGAAACGGCATTGATCCATCGATGAATATCGACTATTCGCACGCCTTTCCTCTCTTATATGGGCTAAACGTTCCGCATTAGTCGTTAATCCAAATAGTTTTTTGCGGTATTTTTTAATCGTAGAAGGTAAATCTTCGGAATCCATATCTTCTTCCGTTATAGGATAATTAGCGGCTTTAAGACCAAATTGAAGCGCTAAATATAAACAGGTCGGAGTTTTTCCACTGCGAGATACACCGATAACGATAATATCTGCCTGGTCATACATTTTGGTAGTCATGCCATCATCATGCATCATAGAAAAATCAATAGCAGCTATTCTTGACTCATATACGCTTTGATTGCTTATCCGGTGAGACTGACCAGATTCGTGAATCGAATGAGCATGTAAAATTTGTTCAAGATCCGGTAAAAAACTTTCAAATGGATCAACAATTAAAGCATCCGATTGATGAATTATCTCACTTATTTTTTCATCCGCCATGGTAGAGATAACAATTGGTTTTAACCGGGATCTTTCATAAGAAGTCTTAATCCGTTGGACAATATTTAAGGCTTTTGCCTCACTATCCACAAACGGAATAGTGACCGAACTGAAAGCTGTGTCAGGAAATTGAGCCAACAGACTATGTCCTAATGTTTCAGCAGTTATAGCTGTCCTATTGGAAAGGAAATAAACATGCCTTATTGGCATTTTTGCAGTATCAGTCATAAAGTTATTTAAACTACATCTAAGTGTTTTCGATTTTTAATATTTGAAGTTATTTTGAATATGCTACATTAACACCATTAATAACAACATAAGTATTTTTGGCTCAATATGATTTCTAAAAACCCTGACTTTACCCACAAAAAGGTCATTGGCCTTGAACATCTTGGCATGAATGACGTTCCTGTGGTTGGTGGAAAAAATGCTTCTCTAGGAGAAATGATATCCAATTTATCGAATCTTGGAGTTAGTGTACCTGGCGGATTTGCTACAACTGCACAAGCCTATGATGATTTTCTTAATGGAGCGGGTTTAACCACTAAAATAAATAAAATACTAAATGAGCTCGACGTAGACGATGTAAACAAACTGGCAAAGACTGGCAAAGAGATTCGCCAATGGATTATTGATGCTCCACTACCGGCAGATCTGGAGTCTGAGATTAAGATATCTTATGAGAAATTATCTTTTGATGGCATGGATGCTACCGTAGCAGTTCGTTCCTCAGCTACTGCTGAAGATTTACCCGATGCTTCATTTGCCGGTCAGCAGGAAACCTTTTTAAACATAAAAGGCATAAACCAGGTTTTACATGCCGTCAAACTGGTATTCGCATCATTATTTAATGATCGTGCCATTTCATACCGTGTGCATCAGGGTTTTGAACATGCAGAGGTGGCCTTATCGGCCGGTATACAATTAATGGTACGCAGCGACCTGTCTTCAAGCGGAGTCATGTTCAGTATAGATACAGAATCCGGTTTTGAAGATGTCGTTTTCATCACCGGTAGTTACGGGCTAGGTGAAACGGTGGTTCAGGGTGCCGTTAATCCGGACGAGTTTTATGTCTACAAACCCTCTCTGGCAGCAGGTAAAAAATCAATATTGCATAAAACTCGTGGTAGCAAGATGATCAAAATGATTTATGCACAGGAAGAACATCCTGAACATGCCATTCAAACCGTAAAAGTCAGTAAGCCTGAAAGAAAGTTATTTTGTATCGATGACACGGATATTACTGCCCTCGCAAAAATGGCGGTAACTATCGAAAAACATTATAAGCGACCCATGGATATTGAATGGGCAAAAGATGGATTAAGTGGTGAATTATTCATTGTTCAGGCACGCCCGGAAACCGTGGTATCCAGAGAAGGTAAGGTCATAGAACGTTATGTACTTAAGGAGCATCCTAAATATATTGTTGATGGTCGAGCAGTTGGGAATCGAATTGGACAGGGAAAAGCGAAGGTAATTACCGATTTAACCCAAATGGATCAAATTCAACAAGGTGATGTGTTAGTAACTGATATGACTGACCCCGACTGGGAACCAGTCATGAAGAAAGCTTCAGCAATTGTAACTAATCGTGGGGGGCGAACCTGTCATGCCGCAATTATTGCACGGGAAATGGGTATACCTGCATTAGTTGGGTGCGGTGATGCCACAAAAATCATCCAGCACGGTTCCAATGTAACCGTATCCTGTGCAGAAGGAGATACTGGTCATGTATATTCAGGATTACTGAAATTCGAACATCAGGTACACGAACTCTCGAAAATGCCGGATATTTCAGTCAAAGTAATGATGAATATTGGCAATCCTGAACGCGCATTCGGTTTCGCTCGCCTACCACACAAAGGTATAGGCCTGGCAAGGCTAGAATTTATCATTAACAAGATGATTGGTATTCACCCCAAAGCATTATTAAACTTCGATCAAATGGAAGTTGAGCTACAACAGGAAATTCATGAAAAAATTAGCGGCTATTCGTCGCCGGTTGACTATTATGTGGACCGTTTAAGTGAGGGAATATCAACACTGGGAGCGGCCTTTGCCCCTGAAAGAGTCATAGTACGCCTGTCCGATTTCAAGTCGAATGAATATGCCCACTTAATTGGTGGTGAAATATTTGAACCGGAAGAAGAAAACCCCATGCTTGGCTATCGCGGAGCTTCCAGGTATATTTCAGCAGAATTCCGTGATTGTTTTGCACTCGAGTGTGAAGCAATTAAAAGAGTCCGGCTGGAGATGGGTATTCTCAATGTGGAAATCATGATCCCGTTTGTGCGTACGCTCGAAGAAGCCGAAGGAGTGATAAAGCTGTTAAAAGAAAATGGATTAGAACGCGGGAAGGATGGATTAAAGATAATTATGATGTGTGAACTGCCATCTAACGTATTAATGGCTGAAGAGTTTCTGGAATTTTTTGATGGTTTTTCAATAGGTTCGAATGACCTGACTCAGCTTACACTTGGTTTAGACAGAGATTCTGGGCTGGTAGCACACTCGTTTGATGAGCGTAATCCTGCCGTCATGAAATTACTGGAACAGGCTATTAAAGCCTGTAAAAAAGCCGGAAAGTATGTCGGTATTTGTGGTCAGGGACCTTCTGATCATCCAGATCTTGCAAAATGGCTGCTAAAACAGGGCATTGACAGTATTTCATTAAATCCTGATACCGTGGTAGATACCTGGTTATTCATTTCTGATCAAAAAAATTAAACCAGACTCAGTAAAGAGATTTTCAATGCCAAACTACCAATACCTGGATTATGGTGTCTATCACCTCGATACTTTTTATATAAAACCGGGTGTGGCTAGTTTCTACTGCATAGTCCATAACAATGATATTGCTATCATCGAAACTGGCACATCTCAGTCCCTGCCCTATCTTCAACAATTCCTAAGTGATTTAAATCTTTCTGCTGAGCGGGTTAAATACATCATTCCGACTCATGTGCACCTGGATCACGCCGGTGGGGCCGGTGCAATGATGCTAGCTTTTCCAAATGCTCAGCTGATCATTCATCCCCGTGGAGCCAGGCATATGATCGACCCCACTAAACTGGTTTCTGCAAGCAAACAGGTATATGGGGATGAGTTGTTCAATAAGCTTTACGGCGATATCCCCGCGATCGATGAGAGCCTTGTTATTGCTGCTCCTCATGAAAGCAGTTATTTTTTAAATGATCGTGAATTATTAATTGTCGATACCCCCGGTCATGCCTACCATCACTTTTGTGTGGTAGATTCTTTTAGCAAAGGTATCTTCACCGGCGATACTTTTGGTCTTGCCTATCCAGATATATTACATCATAACAAGCGTATAGTTTTGCCCACTACGACCCCCACACACTTCAATCCACAGGCATTATTTAATTCAATAGACCTGCTCATGTCATTTAAGCCTGAACGAATGTATATGACGCATTTTAATATCTTACCTGATCCCGCATCGGTAGTAGATCAATACAGAACATCACTTCAATCTTTTGTGGATTTAACTGAATCTATTAAGCCTGTAGATGAATCGTTCCTGCCTGTAATGGTTGAGGCTATGGGAAGTATAATCTCCAAACAATTCGTGTTGGATCGCGAAATTATAAATAACCAGCTAGCCATGGATATTAAACTGAATTGCCAGGGTTTGATTTACTGGTATCAGCACAGAAGTGCTTAATAAATAAATTTATCTTCTCAGCGAGTTTCAGTATTTGAACAATTAGTAGATATTTTCACCTCGAAGGAACGAAGTACACGAAGGCAAGTAATTTTATAGCCATAAGTTTTATGGCGCTGTATAAATATCATATAATGCCGTCATTCCGGCATGCTTTTAGCCGGAATCCATTGCAGAGATAGCACTTTTTAAAGTATTGACTCCGTTATTAATGGATTCCATTCTCAGGTTCGGTCGCTACTTCCCTCTAGCACTTATACCGCTAAAAGCATATGAGAATAACAGTAGTTTCGATTTAGAGTATTTTTACTGAATATCACATACAGAGCCATGATAAATAATTTCCTGATTGCCCCTGAGTTTAAGCTATTAATTTTCTTGAACACAAAGAAAAGCTTTACTCTCGCTGAGCTGAGACGCAAAGAACGCCGGGAAAGGCAGTTTCAAGTTGATAAAGGTTTACAAAGTAAGACTGGTTTTCCTTTGCGTCCCGGCGAGAAACCATTTTCTGTTGTTTTTTGACAAAGGCTGAGTTTACGGGGTAACCAGGAATAAATAAGTACAAAAAACGTAATTTATCCAGCTCATTTAGTTTCAAAGTTTACTGGACAGTTTTAAAAAACCATCCTACCCTTCACGGATATTAGTAATGCTGATTTAAAAGCTTGAAACCATCCATTTTATTCATCTTATTTTTGCTATCGCCTCACACTGTCTTTGCGAATTCGTCTGAATTTGTACTGTGTTATGATTTCGGCTGCAAATCGACAAAAGATGTATCATTTAATGCTTTACAATGGACAGGTATCACTGCAATTTTTAATAAACCTGCCCTGTCACCCTGGTTAGAAAAGCAGCAAATTCGTCAGGCCATAGCATTAATGGAAGACATATCAGGCTCCATCATGGGGACTGATATCGACAAAGGTGGAAATTATTCCGGGGTAGATTTACCTTATCAACAGGATTGCATTGATGAATCCACTAATACTTTTCAATACCTGCTGGCATTGCAAAACAGAAACCTGCTTTTCTGGCACCAGGTTGATGAAAAACAACGTAGAATAGTCTGGTTTGCCACCCACTGGACAGCCGTCATTCGTGAAAAACCCAGTAACGAATACTTTGCGGTAGATGCCTGGTATCGTGATAATGGTGAAATGCCTTATATACAAAGATTAACTGACTGGCAACGTAAATCCTCTTTCTCTGAACTACTCAATCCTTGATGTCTAAAGAAAAAATTATTATCGGTATATCCGGCGGTGTGGACTCCGCTGTGGCTGCATTATTATTAAAACAGCAGGGATATGAGGTTGAAGCCCTGTTCATGAAAAACTGGGAGGAAGATGATACTCAGGAATACTGTTCTGCAGCTGCTGACCTGGCCGATGCTCAACAGGTTTGTGACAAGCTCGATATTCCTCTGCATTCCGTCAATTTTGCAGCAGAATACTGGGATCGGGTTTTCGAATATTTTCTTCATGAATATCGTTCCGGTAGAACTCCTAACCCCGACATAATGTGTAACCGTGAAATTAAATTTAAGGCTTTTCTTGATTATGCTTTAGATTTAGGTGCAAGTCGTATTGCTACCGGTCATTATGTGCAGAATAGAGCGATACAGAATGGTATCGAATTACTCAGGGGACTTGATGAAAATAAAGATCAGTCATATTTCCTGTATGCTCTTAATAGTTACCAGCTATCCAAAGCCATTTTTCCAGTTGGCCATCTGCACAAACCTGAGGTACGACAATTAGCCGAGGAGAATGGATTTAATGTTTTTAATAAAAAAGATTCCACCGGCATCTGTTTCATAGGTGAAAGAAAATTCAAGGATTTTTTACAAAAATTCTTACCCGCTCAACCAGGAGAAATTCACACTATTGAAGGTGAAAAAATTGGAACCCATTCAGGCCTGATGTATTACACCATGGGACAAAGGCAGGGTTTGGGTATAGGTGGTCTGCAAAATGCTTCAGAACAACCCTGGTTTGTGGTAGATAAAGACTTGCAAAATAACATCCTGATCGTCACTCAGGGACATGATCACCCTGCTCTGTTAAAGAACCACTGTGAAATTGAAAATTTACACTGGATCAATGCAATTGATATCAGTCTGCCCTTTACATGCACCGCTAAAATTCGCTATCGACAACAGGATCAGACCTGTACAATTACTCACATTAATAACAACAATGCCATCGTAGAATTTGATCAGCCACAACGTGCCATTACACCCGGTCAGGCACTTGTTTTTTATGACCACCAGGTTTGCCTGGGTGGCGGCACCATTAATAAAGCATTTAATCAGAATTAATTTAATGACTCAAATACAGGATCAAACGCTGGCCCTGGCCAGCATGATGCAGTCTGCTGCATTGATAAACAAACTGGCCAACGGGGAAAAAATAAACCAGGCTGCATTTGACTGCAGCATGGATAGCCTTTTCACTCTGGATGCAAAAACCACAGAAGATATATTCGGACATGGAGAAGGCTTAATAAAAGGCCTGAAAACATTAAAATCTTATTTCAGTGGAGATAGTAAAAAACCGGATCGACAAATTGCCTACTACGTTTTATCGATGATAAAGCTCGAATCAAAAATGATGAAAGATCGAAAACTGGTTAATCTGATTCATAAAGGCTTTAAGGATATTCAACAGCATGCTGTGGATTTTGATATGTCTCAAAGTGCTAAAGTCCATAAAGTTGATGGACTTTATCAGAAAACTATTAGCACCATAAAACCCCGGATCATCGTGCAGGGTGATCAGACCCATCTCAGTAACAGTGACACGACCAGCAAGGTACGCACGCTATTATTTGCCGGAATTCGGGCTGCCGTTTTATGGCGTCAAAAAGGTGGTTCACGTTTTAAATTATTGTTTTCCCGTAAAAAATATGTCGAACAGGCAAAGCTATTACTACAACAGTTTTAAAGTCATCACGCTAAAACTTTTTTGGAAACCGACTTCACAAGGTATCGATCGACTGATTTCGGTGAGCAGCGGTCTATAATTTTGACCATTAAATAAATAATAACTAAAGTAAAAATAATCCGTCCCGCTAAAATGCCTGTTAAATCAGCACCAATTAACATCATCAATAAAGTATCTTCAATCAGGCTATGAGATAAACCAAGCAGAGACATTGAAAACAACACGTCTCTGGGTTTTATATGACCGGCTTGTGCTTCATTAATTAATAAAGCACCACCATAGGATAATCCTAGTGTTATACCCACAAGGGTAATAGTTTCGGCTTCACGGCCTATTCCCAGCAGGTGCAAAACGGGGCGTAATAAATTATTAACTCTTTGAATAATCCCTAACCTTTTAAGCATGTCGAGTAACAATACTAAAGCTAGCACGATGCAGAAAATCAGTAGTAAGTTAACGAGCTGATTTTGTATCCAGGATATTAAAGAGTGGTCAACTAGTTCAGGGGTCCATAATAATTCGGCAGGCTGTTGTAACCAGTTTGTAGACAGGTAAATCCTGTTATAAATTATGGCGATGACAACTGCCATTCCAACCCGTAATAACAGGGTTACAATAATATTCACACCGGCTTTCTGTGCTATACGAGCTTCTATCGGTAAAGCATGTGCAATCAGCATCATGCTACTAAGAATGGTTACCTGGGCAACTGTCATAGGTATATCTGCTGCCAGACTTGCATATACAACCAGACCACCATACAGGTTTGTAACCAATGTGGTAGCCCACACCAAACCCATGGCACCCGGTAATCCCACCAGTTCCATCAGCGGAGTTAACCATTCGGATAACAGTAGAACAATACCGAAATACTCCATGATTTTGATAACGACAATAATCGGAATCATCAGCTTAAACAAGGTCAAACTGAGATTTGTTGAGGTTTTAAAAATTCCCGTCAGGTAATTAACGAGCTCTTTAAACAAACTTATCATCCTGAAAATCGCAGTTGGACTGTTTTCAGGATCATAGATTATGGTGCCTGCGAATATGCTTAAGCAAACCTTCAGCAGCATCTTCTATCATGGTAAACACACGTTCAAAACCCTGGTTGCCGCCATAATATGGATCGGGTACTTCTGTTTCGTTATGCCGGGTTGCAAAATCTAAAAACAACGATAACCTGGCTTTACTTTCTCCCGGGTCCTGAGATTGCATGTCACGAAAATTAGCTTCGTCCATAGCCAGCACATAATCAAATTCATTAAAGTCATCAGGCACAAATCTCCGACCACGCAACATGGAAAGGTCTATATCCCTGCTTTTTGCAGTAGCCTGTGCACGACTATCAGGTGCTTCCCCTACATGGTAGGCATGAGTCCCGGCAGAGTCTATTTCAATAAAAGACGATAACTGCTGGTCTTCCACCATTTTACGGAATACCCCCTCAGCAGATGGAGAGCGGCAGATATTGCCCATGCAGACGAATAATACTTTTACCTGGTTCATAATTTTTTGATGGTGTGAAATTTAAAAATGCCTATCTTAGTCTAAAACACAGTAACGAATACAGACTGAAAACAGATAAGTTAAAAAACCTTTTAATGATCTATATTATATGGGTCATAAAATTAGCTGATTTATATGCACAGCAATATCTTGCTGATGCTCTATATCGCTTTAATCAGGTTGAATTATGGTATTAGCCGTATAAAAACTCTGTTAACCTTTGATACTGTTAGGCAATTTTTTTATATAAAACGCTATACTGGAAAATATTGAAAGGTTGTCACTGATAAATGACTGGTTTCCACCTTCTAACTACCTGTCTTACAGGAATTTATACACCCACTTACTTTGACTAATGACTGATCAACAACCAAAAAACCTTTTCTCCTACCGTAAGTTCTGGGCTCACCGGTTTGGTTCTGCTCCTGAACTACCCATGTCCCGACAGGAAATGGATGAATTAGGCTGGGATAGTTGTGACATTATCATTGTCACGGGTGATGCTTATATTGATCACCCCAGTTTTGGTATGGCTGTCATCGGTCGATTACTGGAAGCCCAGGGATTTCGTGTAGG
>CALCSG010000560.1 GCA_937894085.1 uncultured Gammaproteobacteria bacterium
TGATTTTTAACTTAAGTTTCGTCACAGAGATGACTTTAGCTTTGGTGGCAAACTCAGCGCTTTCTATTTTCTGCGGAGGCGTTTTGAATTTTGAGCCCAGCATGATGACAGCAACACCGATTACTACGAAACCCGCAATCCAACCCAGTTTTAACCATTTTTGCACAATATTACTCCACCAAGCATTAATCAACTTCAGGAAAATTCCGTGGGTTATTCTATATTAATATCAGCTTAACTTTCACTGTTGCAATTAATGGGTGACCTCTAATAATTTTTTTGTATCTTATGATGATATAAAGTATACGCGTGCTTATAGATGCAGAACTTCCGACAAAAGTTTATATAAAATAGCTACAGCTGGACGAAAAGGAATGACTTTTAAATAATTCTACCCAATTTATGTATAGTTTTGAGTTCAAAGGGAAAAGACACCACGTAAAGTGGTTGAGGAATCGATCTTGTTATTGACACATTGCACCAGTTTTCCTTTAATGGAAGCGAACGCCTGCTTCGCCACTTTGCTGATATTCCCTACAAGCTATAGTCTTCGTCGGGTCTGTGCCAGCAGCGGTCATTCAGCTTTCGATTCGGTCAACTAGCGAATAAAACACCTAATGTGTTAGAGATTATTCTTTACTCAGCTTATTAGAAATCATGGTTATCACTTTGAGCGTAGTTTCCAGCTCTTTATGAGATAAACCTTCAGAACAGTGTTCAGCCCACGGTATCTGTTTATCAAATAACTTGTAGAATATTTTTCTTGCCTTGGGTGTTAATTCCACGTATTTCGCCCGTTTATGATTCGGGTTATCCACCAAGTTAAGTAAACCGTCTTTAGTCATCACATCAACCAGTCGTTGTACGGCCTGGCGGCTTTGTCCCATGGTGCGTGCAATTTGGGGTACTGTGTGCCTTGATTCTGACATCTCGGAAGCACCCAGTATCTTCCACCGGGAACTGGTCAAACCAAATTCTTTAGTGAGCTCATCCCCTTCGTTATTGAGCATGCCGCTCAGTTTGAATATTTCCAATGTCAGTTGAGTAAACATTTCGCCATTTTCTTTTGCAGTCATAATTTCCCATAAAAATTTAATTGACAACATGTTGTCGCAATACTAATATAGCCACATGTTGTCGTATTGACACTATGTTGCTAACTATATCACAGGAGATATTATTTATGAAACAGCTAATTCATCGTATCGGAGCAGTGACTGCCACTCTGTGTATTTTTACCTTTTTTACTTCAACAATCGTCGTTGAGCTTTTTGGTACGGAACAGACTATTGCAACAGTTAAAAGCCTGATCGTAATGCCAGGTTTGTTCATTCTGATTCCCGCGATAGCTGCAGCTGGAGCAACTGGAATGGCCATGTCTACTCCAAAGAGTCTAGGTCTTGTAGGCGCTAAGAGAAAGAGGATGCCGTTTATTGGTGCTAACGGCCTTTTGATTTTATTACCAGCTGCCATCGTATTGGATCAATGGGCATCCGCAGGAAGATTTGATACCACTTTTTACCTTGTCCAGGCTTTAGAGTTATTGGCTGGCGGCATCAATCTCACACTCATGATTTTAAACATCCGAGATGCTCGGAAATTAATTGGTAAATAGAGAGGACTAACCATGAATACTAAACGAATGATTAAACAATCAACATTATCTTTTATCGTGTTCACTACACTGGCGAATACATCAGTATTTGCAGAGGACAGCACCTTTGCTAATGTTTGCAGTGATTGTCATGCCGGTGGATTTAAAGGTTGGGTTTCGGGTGCACCAAATATCAACAAGAAGAATAAATGGGATGAATTTCTGAATCGACATACGGCTGAGGAAATGAAAGAAATTGTCGTGAATGGATTGAGTGATCATAAGCGAAAAGGTGGATGCAAAACCTGCTCCAAAGATGATATTGAGGCCTCAGTCGACTACATGTTGGCACTAGTCTCGCAGTAGGAGTATTTTGTGATGAATCGTTACGGGCCGGTTTTTATCATACTTCACTGGTTATCAGCAGGCATGATTTTAATTCAGCTCAGTATTGGCAGATTAATTCCGATGAGCCTGCATGTTCTCTTGGGAGTGCTGATTGGTTTTATGATGATCGCACGTCTTGTGATGAGATTTCAGTCAAATAATCAAAGGCCACATACAGATCAACCCGTTGCTCATAAACTGGCCATAATCGCCCATCGCATCATTTATGGACTAATTTTCTCGATCATCATCAGTGGGGCTGGATTGTTAGTTGCGAGGAATAATGTAAGCGAGGCTATTCTTTCACTACACAATGGGTTAATAGATGTGCTGTTTCTAATGGTAGGCCTGCATGTCATTGCCGCTGTCTTTCATCAATTCATCTTGAAAGATCGGTTGTTATCAAAGATGTGGATTCAAAAAATCAAAGAAAATGAGCATTTTCCGTTCAGGCACTACATAGGCTTTTTATTGTAACCAGGTTTTTCTTATTGCCTGTCAACAATCAACTACTGAATTCACCATCGCCGGTTGGCCGTTTAATGCGAAACCAGGTTACATAAAGCGCAGGCAGGAACAACAATGTTAGAACTGTACCAACAGCAATGCCTCCCATCATGGCATAAGCCATTGGTCCCCAGAAAATCTCACTGGAGATGGGTATCAGTGCCAATGTTGCTGCTGCAGCTGTCAACATAATCGGCCGCATCCGGTTTTCTGTCGCCTGGATCACTGCTTTCCACGGCTCCACCCCCTCCTTCCTCAAGTCCTCTATCTGAACAATCAGGATGACCGAGTTTCGAATCAGGATGCCAATCAGTGCCAGAATACCCAGGATTGCGACAAATCCCATGGGTGAATTGCTCGAAAGTAGTGCAATAACTACGCCGATCAATGCCAGAGGTGCCACTGCAAACACCAGGATCAGCCGGTTAAAACTTTGCAGCTGGATCATCAGGATTGTCGCCATGATAAACAGCATCAGAGGCGTAACCGCAGCAATTGGCCCCTGCGCTTTGGCACTTTCTTCGACAGTTCCACCCACTACCACGGAATATCCCGGCGGTAATGTATTGTTAAAATCCATCATTTGCGATGCTAACTGGGTCACGACCGTCGCAGGCTGTAAATCACTTTCGACACTGGCCTTGAGAGTAATGGTAGGCAGGCGGGAGCGTCGCCAGATCGTTGGCTGCTCCAGTTCATAGTGAAACCTGACTACCGCAGATAGTGGAACCGATTTACCATTTGACGCAGGCAACTGCAGATTCTGTAATGTTTCGATTGAGCCACGTTCTGAGTTTTGGGCACGGCTTACCACATCAACCAGATAGATATCGTCACGCACCTGTGTGACCTGAGCACCCGCGACAATACCGTTCAGCGCAGAAGCAATATCTTCTGAGGTCACACCCAGTTGACGGGCCTTGTCCTGTAGCACATCAATTTTGACCACACGTGCCGGCTCGTTCCAGTCAAAGATAAGACCGGACAAATTATTATTACTGCCAACGATGCCGGCGACCTTCTGCGCAAGGTTACGAACGGTCTGCACATCGGGGCCACTGATACGATACTGCACGGGCTTGCCCACCGGTGGGCCAATAGCCAGCAACTTGATGTATGTCTCAGTACCCGGAAACGTCCTGTTCAGGTAATCCTTGAACTGAACGCGCAACCTGTCACGAGCCTCGATGCTTTTAGTGACCATCACGGTCTGACCAAATGATACGTCAGGTGGCTGAACATCATAGGACAGCACAAATCGTGGAGAACCCTCGCCTACATAGGATGACCAGTGATCTATATCTTCATTGCCAGCAAGCATATCATTTTCAAACTGGGCCATCTGCCTGTCTGTCTCTGAAATTGACGCGTTTTGAGGGAGATACCAGTCAACGATCAGCTCGACACGATCCGATGAGGGGAAGAACTGCTGCTGAACAAACCCCATACCCCCCAGAGATGCTGCAAATGCAGCCACGGTAAGGAAAATCGTAATCCAGCGAAAACGCATACACCAATGCAGCAGCGATGAGAACACCGATGCAAACAGCCCCTTCTTCTGATGATGCTGCTTCATGCTTTTTGGCATTAAGGTGACACCGAGCAGTGGCGTGAACAGAACGGCCACGACCCAGGAAACGATAAGCGAAACTGCGATGACCACAAACAGGGTGAAGGTAAATTCACCAGCCGCGCTGCTGTTGAGCCCGACGGGAATGAAGCCGGCCACCGTGACCAGAGTACCCGTCAGCATCGGAAAAGCGGTCGAGGTGTAAACATGAGTCGCAGCCTTGCGCAGATTATCGCCCGCTTCCAGCCGTGCCACCATCATTTCAACCGCAATCATGGCATCATCGACAAGAAGCCCCAGCGCAATAATGAGTGCGCCCAGAGAAATACGCTGCAATGAGATGCCGCTATATTCCATCACCAGGAAGGTAATCGCCAGAACCAGTGGAATAGAAATTGCCACCACCAGGCCGGCACGCAGGCCAAGACTGATAAAGCTGATCGCCAGAACGATGGCCACAGCTTCAAACAGGGCCCGGGTAAACCCGGACACGGCCTCTTCAACCACTGCCGGCTGGTCGGATACGCGTCCTATGTCGACACCGATCGGCATATTGGCAATGATGTTTTCCATCTGCTTATCAAGTGCCACCCCGAAATCCAGCAGGTTAGCACCGGCCTTCATGCCTATAGCAAGCCCGATAGCATCCTTGCCATTGAAACGGAACAAAGAGTCTGGCGGATCGGCATATCCGCGCCGGATAGTAGCGATATCCGTCAACGGGAAAAAGCGCTCGTTGACGCGCAGATTGATGCGGCTTAAGCTGTCTTCGGAAGTGAACTGACCGCTGACGCGTAGCGCAATTCGTTCTGGGCCAGCCTGTGAAAAGCCAGATGCCGTGACCGCATTTTGTGCTTTCAGCGTGGATAGAACGGCTAACTTATCAATGCCGAGAGCAGCAATCTTGCGCGTAGAGAACTCGAGATAGATCACTTCTTCCTGAGCACCAATGATGTCTACCTTGCCAACATTCGGCACATGCAGAACCCGGGCACGAGCATCTTCAACGTAGTCACGTAATTGACGCTGGCTTAGACCATCGCCAGTGAAAGCGTAGATGCTGCCAAATACATCGCCAAATCGATCATTGAAAAACGGGCCAATAACACCGGTGGGGAAGCTACCCCTGATATCAGCTATCATGTTACGCACCTGCATCCAGGTAGGTGATACATCCTTCGCCTTTGTCGTCGGTAACAGGTTCACGAAAATAATAGTCTGGCCGGAAGTCGTAATGCTTTTGGTATAGTCAAGCGAGTCCAGTTCTTCGAGCTTCTTCTCGATCCGGTCGGTTACCTGCTTCGTCACTTCCTCGGCAGAGGCACCCGGCCATTGCGCCTGTATCAGCATCGTTTTGATGGTGAAGTTAGGATCTTCCTCACGCCCCAGGTTCAGATAGGACAGAAAACCAGCGACCAGGAAAATGATCATAAAATACCAGACGAGGGAGCGGTGCTCTAGCGCCCAGTCCGAAAGGTTGAATTTCTTCATAGTGAGCCCTCCTCGTCGATTCTAACCCGCTGTCCATCCTTCAAGCTGTGGACGCCAGCGACAGCAACCCTTTCGCCCGCCTGAAGACCCGAAACTATGATCACATCTACAGCGTTCTTACCTTTGCTATTGATAGTCACCGTTCGGCGGGACACTGTGCTTGTCTCAGGATCGACCACCCAGACATTGCTGGTTTCGCCCTCCTGCAGAAGTGCCGATTGAGGTAACACGATCTGTGGTTCTGCATCTGTTGTCGCTGAAGCGGTTACTATTGTGCCTAGGCGGAAAGATGTCGGCGGATCAAGCAGGCTGATTTTGACCCTGTGGGTACGCGTCGTCGCATCAGACTGCGGTGCGATTTCGCGAACCGTACCTGAAGCCCGGATGGAAGGCTCAAGCTGCAGCGATATATCGAACAGCGCGCCTGGCCTGATAACAGATATCTCGTCTTCGGGCACATCGATTACCACGTCACGCAAATCCGGCCGCGCCTCAATGAACGCAGTTTCGCCAGCAGAAAGCACCTGACCGACCTCAGCCGATACGGCGGTGATCACACCGTCAAATTCGGCATGCAACTGAGCATAGGTAAGCTGTTCCCTGGCTTTGGAAAGATTTGCCCGGGCTCTGCCAACCGAAGCGTCAGCACTCTCCTTGACCAGCAAAGCATTTTCATATTCTGCCTGAGTGGCAGAGTTGACCTGAGACAACTGGAATTGACGGCGCTCGCTCAGGACCGCGTTTCTCAACTGCGCTTCAGTATTGGAAAGATCAGCCTCTGCGCTACGCACCGACAGTTCCAGAACCAGCGGGTCGAGCATCGCAATCACCTGGCCTTTTGTCACCATATCGCCAATGTTAGCCTCTCGTTTGATCACCCGACCAAGCAGCCTGAAACCCAGCTCAGCTTTTATGCGTGGCTCAATGGAGCCTGCAAACTGTAGTCGATTTGCCGCCTGAGGAAAGACAACCACTGAGAGTAGAGGGCGCACAACCTGATGTGCCTCAGCCTGTTTTTCTTCACAGCCGGTCAAAATGGCGGGTACCACGAGTGACAGCAATAAAAATTCACGCCAGTTCATATGGACTCCTTTTCAAGGATAGAGACCTGTTGACCTGTGCGTATTAATTTGCCGCCCTCGCTGACTACCAGATCTCCATCCTTCAAGCCATCTGTTACGCTAAACAGACCTGTTTCATAGTCGGATACCTGAACCGGTTGCAGCGAAACTTTGCTGCTGTCCGGATCGATTAACCAGACAGCCGGTCTGCCATCGACTGAAGCCATTGCACTCCATGGAAGAAGGATGACCTGTTTTGACAGGTAGGAAAAACGGCCAGTGACGATGGCACCCAGTGGCATGATAGTGCCACTTTCACCCAGATCTGCCTTTACCCGAATCGTACCCGTTGATGCATCGATGGTCGGAGACACTTCCCGTACAGTCGCACTGATTTTTACTGAGGGATCAGTCAGCAGGGAAACCTCGATGCTGGAGTTTGATTGATTGTTGAGGAACAGCGATTCAAACACATTGAAGACCGCATCGCGTGTGCCATCATGCGCCAGGGTGAATACCGTCTGAGCAGCCTGCTGAACCTGCCCTACTTCGGCGTTACGTGCCGTAATAATGCCATCCGAATCTGCCCTGAGATAGGTAAAGCCAAGGGTATCTTTTACACTGGCAAGCACTGCCCTGGCTGCATCAGCCGTGCCCTCGGCTGTACGCAGCGCCGCTTCGGCCTGATCATAGTTGGCTTTTGATGTTATCTGACTGGCTAACAGTTCTTTCTGGCGTTTAAGTGCCAATGCCGCTTGCCTAAGTTGAGCCTGTGCCGCTTCAAGCCCCGCTTTTGCCACATCAACATCGGCTTGCTGCTGGGCTGGATCAATCCGCGCCAGGACTTCGCCAGCTTTGACATGGCTACCTACTTCGACGTTTCGTTGTATGATCTGCCCGGATACGCGGAAAGAAAGCTGCGTTTCAGTCCGTGCGGTCACCGAACCCGACAAAGTAGCACTGGACGCAAACTCGACCGACCTGGCTTCGATGGCGATGACGGCTTTCGGCTGCACAGCAGACACAGTCTTTTCCTCCACGCACGACGAAAGCACCAGTGCGAAGAGCAAAAAAACGATCGGTTTTTTTAATTCAATCATGACATTTCTCGATCTGTGGTCAGACATCATTATGAATACGATAATTGATATCTTCAACAGACGCCGTAGTAACCAGAATTTCTGAGTTTACATCTTATAAAATTGTATTCATCACAGAGTATACAACGTAAATTCCTGGGTATTTTTAAGCTTGTCGATTGACAAGTAAAATCATGGTACGATAAGCTCTATTCACTTGTCAATCGAACAGGCAATAATTAGATAGCATGAGAGCAGAACAACGAGAAGCTACCCGAGAACAAATCGTGACCGCAGCCTTATTGGCTATATCTGAGTCTGGTTTTAATGGAGTGAGTACACGGACTATTGCCGAACGAGCGAATGTCAGTCAGGGGCTCCTCACCTATCACTTCAAGTCGAAGGATGCGCTGTGGCGTGCCGCAGCGGACCAACTGTTCGCGATAGCTAATGATTCAATGCAGGAAGTTTTTTCTCCCCCCGCATCTGTCGAACCACTACAACAGAAACGTAATTTAATTCGCCAGATGGTGTACTTCAGTGCCGCTCATCCTGAATTTATACGATTCATGCTCGAACATGAAAAGGAAAACAGTGACCGATCAAGATGGTTGGTCGAGACCCACCTGCGCCCCATGTATAAAAAGTTCGTGCATGTTATGGGAGATATACCTGAGACCGATTTGCCTCACGCGCTCTACACCTTTGCAGGAGCTTCCGGTTTAATTTTTTGCGCTCCCAACGAGTGTAAACAGTTGACTGGAGTTGATCCTGGATCGAAAGCGGTTATCAAGCGACATGCAGATTATCTCGTTAATTTAATGGTGCCAGAATAATCAGTTGAGTTAAGGTTGCTGGGTAAAGAGTTACCAGTGTCTGGCCTGCTATTTCTCTGGATGTATCGATTTTGGAGAGAGTCTGTAAAATATGTTAATCAACGGTAATCTGCGATTCTCTCACTTTCCCTTTCTCCCTCAGGCTCTATACCCGGTTCACATATCCTATAAGCGCCGGTCGTGAAATTAATGCTTTGATGAACGGCTTTGATATTACCTGGAATGATCCGCCTGGCTGCTGTTGCAAACAGTGTGAGAGTAATTTTTTAAAGACCTGTCCGAGTAAGATTTTGTCCTGTCCGTTGAAAGCCTTGCAGGCTATAAAAACTTAATTGACAATATAACAAGGAACATATGACATCGTGTTATATATTTTAAATCAGCTGAATACATTCTGTGCAAACAACACACTAGTTAAATAATAACTTTCCTTAACCTCTTGTAAGAGGAAAAGAATTAATATCATCACAATTTAAAAATTTCACTGTCCAGTAGTCCGCCCGGATTGAATATTCGCTTTTTTTATTATTTATGTCTCTCTATTATATTTTTGTTCCATCCAGAAAAGAGCAGGATTTTTGTAATAATTAGTGCCTGAACGAAAAAACATAAGTTCTTAAAATCAAATGAAAAATCGGC
>CALCSG010000561.1 GCA_937894085.1 uncultured Gammaproteobacteria bacterium
ATTTTCTAAACAGGTTACGGATATTGAATTTCAGTAATAGCTAACCCCCATCTCTTCCTCTGTGACCTCCGTGTCCTCTGTGGTGAATAATTTTTTTCAGCGAAATTGAAATTTAGTAATAACTACCCCCGTTCTCTTCCTCTGTGACCTCAGTGTCCTCTGTGGTGAGTATTTTTTTCAAAGAGATTAACTGGCCGACTCTCAGAGGTAATCAGGAAAAATTTAGCGACAAACAACCTGACTCAATGAATATAGTCTTGCCGCATTTTTTACCTGGCTTGTTTGCTGTATTTATGCGGAAGTATCAATACCTGGAATTAACTCATTAATCAGAGTTAACGATTCGGTCATAGTCGCTTTGCTATTACCTTCCGCACTCATTTTATCTATGGCCTGTTGCAACATTTGTTTTTCATTATCATCGTCCGAATTACTTTGCAGCGACTCCAATAGTGTTTTTACTGCATCAAAACCCTCCTGGCTTGCGCCACTGCCGCCGCTACCCATCATGCTACCCATACGCTGTTCCATGGTGCTGATCATATCCTGATGTTCCTGATAACTCACTTCACCATTAGCATCAATGTCCATTTTACCAAACATTTTATCTATTTGATTAGTATCAAGACCCATATCTTCCATGGCGTTTATAAATTCCTGTTTGGACACTGCCTTATTACCATCAGCATCTGCCGTTTTAAATTTATTTCCTCCTCCCTGCAACATCTGGGATGGGTTAAGTCCAGAACCAAAATTGCCGTCTATCATACTCATAATTAATTTTCTCCATTCGTAGAAACCAATAAACCAAAAGCATAAAACATGCCAGATATTCCGCTATCAGATACCTTTGTTTATGCCAGTCTTAAAGAGCGGGTAATGGTGTAATTTAACCGTGTGGAATTTTTAATCCGCCGTATGGCAGTGAGTTGCCGGTTGGGGTTTTCTGATGCCTTTAACCTGGCCTGAATAATTCATAAATTATGCGCAATACTATTCATCATAGAAGTGTTTTACGAACGGTTTAAGAAAACGATCATGGCACTCAACGCAACTATTTTTCAGCTGTAAATATGCCTGACTAACCGCCTGATTATCTTTCTTTTCAGCTGCTTTGTTCAGTAATTCGGCGGCATCACTAGTATTGCCATTAAATTTCTTATATTGACCAATATTAGAACCGACATAACTCAGAATTTTTAGTTTTTCAAAAAAAGGAGGAGTTGGGTGTTGCGCTATTTTTTCAGCAGAATCTTTCACCACATCCCAATTCTGAGTGGAAATACCATCCGTTATTGACTTCATATTTATTTCAAGTTCTTGCATGATTTTACGCAATGCCAATGGTTTGTTAGCATCGGCCATAACTTGACCCGTTAGAATGGTCAGCGCGAAACTGAGAACTATTGATATCTTATTCATACGCCATTTGCTTCTGATTTTTATGGGTTTTTTTAATAGTTTTGGAGACTATAATCTTTTTTAATTAAAAACTATATTTGGCATTAAAAAACAAACGGTCATTGTCAGAAATTGCATCCCACATGACATTGGTTCCAGACAGATAATCGATATAACCCGCGCTAACCTGTACCTGGTCATTAACGGCATAGTCAATCCACAATCGATTAAATCCTCCTTGCTCACCGCCACTGCCTAGCGTCGAATGCAACAGCGTGACCGTTGCATTATCATGGTCAAAACTATAACTGGTGCGTATAGCAAGCTGAGCCGTATTTTCTTCGACATTATCAGGAGAGTTAATCATTTGATCTTCATAGTCCTGTATAGAACGGTTTGCATATTCTGCCGATAGCACCCAGTCAGTTATTCCCTGATACTCAATACCCAGCAAGCTATCAACGCGTGATTTTTTATCACTCGTGGTGTTGTAAACTAAATTACTCAGATAGGCTATTTCAGCTTTGATCAGAAACCCATTGACAATAAAGTTAGTCGCAATACCTGTCATATCGATCAGTCCATAAAGACGCTGCGTTTGATTGTTTTCAAAATGCCAACGACTGTCAGTCACCCTGCCAGCATACAAAGACAGATCCCAGCCACTAAAACGACCATCGATAGAAATCGCTAACGTTGTTTCGGATAAATCAATCTCTCCATCTCCTACATCAGGCATGACAAAATCAGGGGGGAAAGGTAAAGCACTAGTTGGAAAAAACTCACTGTCTATAGCGGCTTCCACCGGGTTTCTCTGTTCGTGGATTGCCAATAAATTATACGACCAGTCGCCTGAGTACAGACTCAGTTTGCTGATCAATACAGGCAAACGAAGGTCTTCAATATCGATTAAACCTGGTTCCCGATTATCTAATGGATTGATGACATCCGTCACCCGGATGCTGTCTGATTTACCCCAGACTTCAATTTGTCGACCAAATTTAATATCCACACTTTCAGTCATTGAACCGATGATATAAACCTCACTGAAGTCTATGTCAGATTCATAAGTGGAAAGCGTATCGGCGTTATAATTTTCAGAGTCATTGATTGAATAAATTAAATCATAAGCTGACTGCAGCTCTACTTTGGCTTTCCAGTTTTTAGAAAGTGTAAAATCAATTAATACATCAGCCGAAATCAGTAATTTAGAAAAACCTCTGTAGTCGACATTTTCTCCAGCAGGCGCATCATGCGCAGTGTTATAACTGGATTCAAAACCGATATTTCCTGATATGCTCATTGACTCAGTACTGGCCGTATTTTCGAGTGTAGTGAATTGCGCAGTACTCTCTTTATCATCAAACCCCTCCAGCGCATCATCCAGCTCTGATGATTCTTTCTTTAAAACAGGCTCATCAAAACCACTTAATGCATCTTCCAGATCATCTGCAGCAAAGCCGGCTGGGATCGACAGGTTGACTAATAACCCGATTAAAATATATTTTTTCATGAGTATTTTAATCGGAGCCTATAACCCTTTCTCAATTCGGCGCACGCTAAAGAAACTATCATCCAGTTTCTGATCAAATTGAATGCTCTCAATCTTTAGAATGGCCTCATGCAAAGTCTGTTTATTTTTAGTGGTTTTCATTTCAATAGTTGTGGCAACCCAGATATTGTCAATTTTTTCCAGTTTTTTAACATCCAGATATTTCTTTTTACCATCCGTTAAAAAATGAATTGCACGTGTCACGACAAAATTATCTTTACGCACAAACATATATGATTTGCTGTAACCTGTTTCATCAATTGTTTTCTGGTGTTTTGGAGTGCTCTCCATAATCCATACATCAACATCACCAACTTTAGACTCTTTAGCTATTTTATAGTGATAGTCATCAACATTTCGCTTTGTCATGTCGGCATAGGAGAAGTCTGACCCCATAAAACTGCCACTTTTATCACTGCTGACAATACGTTTTGTTTTACGTAAAGCCGGCAGGTATAACCACTGATCATCATCCTTGTCAGAGTTGTCATAGTCATAAGTTAGAAATGCCGTATTTTTAACATCGGCTGGTTCCAGGAAAAAAATAACGCTTTGAATATCTTCACCTTTATCCTTCGAATACGTTTTCATACTGCGTACACGTTGTTCATTGAATTTATCAATCAACACCATAGTCATGGTAGAAATACTGTTATCACCATCATCACGATCATCAACCTTTTGTGCAATTTCATCCGCTGTCAGAGCAAAAGCCGAGACAGGCAACATGCAAACAGCCAACCAGATCAGTCTATATTTTTTTAAATTTTTCATTATTTAATCCTTACTATTTTTTGTTTGGGTATAACATGGCCATCAAAGCGGGGGCTAGCAGCATGTCGGATGCAAGTGCGATAACAAAAGCTATTGAAGTCAACAATCCGAATAAAAACAGATTAGTCAATGAAGCAAATATATACAGCACAAATCCGACGCAGAGTACAATGGTTGTAATCGTCATCGCTCTACCGGTGGATGTTAATGTTGCTACAACAGCCTCACGCGTTTCAACTCCATCGTAATGAAGCCGCCTGAAATTATGCATAAAGTGAACGGTATCATCGACCGCAATACCGATGACAATGGCCCCTATAAGCATGGTAAACAGATCTAGTGGCAACTTTAAAATAACCATGACACTTAAAATGAAAAATATGGGAAAAAGATTGGGGATCATACTAACCAGCCCTAACTTAATGTTAGATAACAGCAACATCATCATGATGCTGATCACGCCAAATGCAATTAGATAGCTTTTGCCTGAACTTTCAACTGCAGCACGTGAGGTTTCTGCCAGCATGGGGATCATGCCGGTGGTGGTTATTTTTACCGAATCATTAAATTCTTCATCCAGCTTTCCAGCAATATCATCCAGCAAGCCTTTATATTCAAACGACTCTATCCAGGGTACCTTGATGGTAATTCTTGCCATGGAAAATTGAGAATCTACAAAATCTTCTAAATCTTCCGACCCTGAATTTTCGAATAACAATATTTCCTGTGAAATTAGATCGGCATTATCCGCCAGGTCATAAAATTCCTGATTATTTTCATTCAGTGCTTTATGTATTTCTTTTAGAACATCCACCACGCTCACCGCTTTACCGACGAAGTAACTATCGGTACTGATTGTTTCAGAATAAACGGTTAAGTTTTCAATGGCTGTTAACAGGTTTATATCATATAAGCCATTTTTTTCCCCGGTATCGATAATCAACTCCAGGGAAATCGACCCCTTCATTTTTTCATCAATAATTTCAGTGGCTACTCGAGTGGGATGATCCTGTGGAAACCATTCTAGCGGATTGTGTGAATAACGAACCTGAGTGGATAAACCAATCGTAATCGCCATCAGCGTCAATGATATTATGACTATTTTTTTAGCATGATCCTGTGAAAAATGGGCGATGGATGTTAATACCTTATCCATAAAGTCATGATGGTCATCATCTCGCTCAATCTGTTTAGACTTAATCGGGAAAAAAGCTAATAAAGCCGGTAATAGAACCAGCGTGAATATCAGAGAAATAAGCACCCCTGCAGCAGAAAATACGCCTAAATCAGCAACAGGTGCTACTTCAGACATCGAGAATGATGCCATACCGGCAGCAGTCGTTATTGATGTCATGATCACTGCTAATCCTGAATGTTCCAGGGTATAGGCAATAGCATCTGCTTTATTTTTGTGCTGATCAAAATGTTTATAAAAAATTGCTAAAATATGAACGGATGCACCTATGCCTACGGCTAACAGAAAGGACGGCAATATCTGGGTCATTATTTTGATTGAGACAGTAAAAAAAGCCATCAGCCCCATCGTACTTATCACGGCAAGTACAACGGTTAATAGAGGTAATACAACACCTGAAACTCTGCGAAATAACAAAGCCAGAAAAACAAGGATGGTAACAATAATCATGGCAATAAACTTGGCCATATCCCGTTTCATCGATTGCTTCAAAAACGCCGTAACACTGGGTGAACCTGCAATTACTATATCAAAACCATCACCACGGTATTTATCCGCTATTTGTGATGTTACCAATACCATTTCCGAGTTTTCTTTATCGCTGATAAATGCTCTAGGCTGAGTATTTTCATCGCTAACAAGCGGTTCATCAAAGCCTGATAGTTCATCATCTAAAATACTTTTATCAGTAGACTTTTTGTGTTCACTCAACCCCGTTGAAGTATAAGTATTTGATTCAAGAATAATGACCGTAAAGCGACCGTCTTCACTGAGAAGAAGGTTTTTATACATCGGATTATTTAGTGCAATTTGCTTTATTCTTTCCAGTGCCTGTTCATCTTCCGGCCACACCTCAAATAAATCGTCTACCAGCAGACTGTCTTCAGTACCCACTGTATTACGCGCATTAATGATTGAGGTAATATCATTCAGGTAAGGTACATTCTGTTGTAGATCATCATGCAACTGTTTCAGTTTTTGCAAAGTGTCTAGTCTGAAAATATCCTCAGTTTCAATTGCCACTACAATTTTTTCATCTCGACCGAACCTGTCGCGAAAAGCATCATAATCTATTCTTGACTGAGAATTCTTGTGCAAAAAGCCTTCAGTAGAGGTATCGATAGTAGTTTTAGGGAGATTGGAAGCAATCGCTATTACAAACAAAAGTATGATCAGAATAAGCATCTTTGGCCATCTGACAATAAAATAGCCCAGGCGCCCCAGCATGTTATCTATTTTATTCGTGATATTTCTCATATTAATTCCTGCTTAAGCAACATAAAACTTTAAAGGTGAATTCATTAGAAGCATTTCCTGTGACACTAATTTGACCTCGTTCCTGAAGTTTCCTCTGGCTAATCAATAAAAAATGGCCCGATTCCTTATCAGAACGGACATTATGCCCTGAAGGTATTTCACAATGATGTCTGCCTGTAAGCGAAATGTTACAAAATGTTTCAACACGTTAATTAACATGGATTGCAGCTTGCCCTGACCCGCCTGAACTTGAATGAAATCAGATGTCGCAATGCATCAACTAAAATAGAGTGGTTCAGTTTTCGAAGAAGTACCAGCCAGGTCAATGCAACTATTTTTAGAGCATATTGATATTTGTCATTTTGCAAATCATCTTATTCTGTAACTGTCTATCTCAATATTATCTTTTATAAGATTGTGCTTATTTTTATATTTTGATCAGTTATATATCGCTATGAAAAAATCTCCGTTTAATCTTGATGACGACTCCACTTACCAGAAATGGCGTGACTGGAAACTGGAAAATTGTGCCCGGGATGTAAGTGACTTTATTGTGGAGATCGATGATCCACGCATATTGACTCAGGCTCAGCATGATGCCATTCTGGAACGCTGTAAAAAATACAACATGGCTGTCTACATCAGTAAACTGGGTGATATGGAGGGAACCGATATTCCCCGTGGTATAGGCTGTGCATTTGGTCTGGAGAATCTGGATCATAACCGGGGGGCTGAATCCGACGCAGTAACTGCACTTACGGTTCAGGATGATGAGTATCACGGTACCTACATCCCTTACTCCAATAGAGAGATTCACTGGCACACAGATGGTTACTACAACCGTCTCGATCTGCAGAATCATGCCCTGCTGCTGCACTGCGTTAGACCAGCCATGAGCGGCGGTGAAAATGCCGTTATTGACAACGAGCTAGTCTACATTCAGATGCGTGACGAGAATCCACAGTACATCCGCGCCCTGATGGCAGAGGATGCAGTGCTCTACCCTGAAAACGTTGCAGACGGAGTTGAACTTCGCCCCAACCGCATCGGTCCGGTCTGGATGGTTGCCGCTGATGGTCACCTCCACATGCGCTACACCATGCGTAAGAGAAATGTGGTGTGGAAAGATGATCCGCTTGTAAAGGACTCGGTATCCTGGTTAGAAAATCTGCTCAATGGGGACTCTGAACACATCTTCCGCGCAACCCTTCAGGCGGGCTGGGGACTGGTGAGCAACAACGTTCTTCACGACAGAAGCAGCTTTGAGGACGATGAGGACCCAGCTAAAAAACGCTTGCTCTACCGTGCTCGCTACTATGACCGTATTCAGGGAATGTAAGTCTTTTCATCCTGTCATAAGAAGATCCGGGAGCACCAATCCCGACTATATTTAAACTTGAATGTTAAAATTATAGTAAAAGTGGACGCTACCCTTTAATTCTACTGGGAGTTTAAGAAGTAAATAAATACCGATGCGATTATCGATGCGAGTTATAATCCCCACCATCGATTTCTAACTGTGTGATACCCAGTCAAGCTGAGCACAAGCTTTAGTGGGTATTCCCATATCACCATTTTATAACTTATTGAATTAACAGACTTAAGCATGGGTAATCCGTCAGTACACAGGGCCAGGAAGAGGTTTGGTCAACATTTTTTGCATGATAAAAATATCATTCATAAGTTATTAAGAGCCATTAATCCTCAGGTCGGTGATACGCTCATTGAAATTGGTCCGGGTCAGGGCGCTCTTACTTTTCCTTTATTACAACAGTGTAAACAGTTAACGGCTATCGAGCTGGACAGGGATTTGATTCCCATTTTGCAACAGGGTGCAAAGGATATTGGTGAGTTGAACCTGATCAATAGTGATATTTTAGCAATAGATATGTCAGCACTGTCGCTACAGCCACCATTCAGGCTGGTGGGCAACCTGCCTTATAATATTTCGACACCTTTGATGTTCCACATGCTGGAATACAATGAACTCATTAAAGACATGCATTTCATGGTGCAAAAAGAAGTGGCTGAACGCATCATTGCCACCTCTGATAAAAACACATCCAGCAGCAAGCATTATGGAAGACTGTCTGTGATGATGCAGTATTTCTGCCGTTGTGAGTATTTATTCGATGTACCACCGGGATGCTTTTCTCCTCCACCTAAAGTGGACTCGGCCATTATTCGACTGATTCCTCATAGCGAGCCTCCTGTCCAGGTCACTGACCTTGAAATGCTTGAGCTTGTGGTAAAAACAGCTTTTAATCAAAGGCGCAAAACTATCAGTAATTCACTGAAGAAAATGCTCGATAGAGATCAAATTCTTTCATTAGACATCGATCCTGGATCGAGGGCAGAGAATCTTTCTATGGAAGAATTTGCCCGCCTATCTAATCTGATTTCCTAATTTTTGTTTGACTATTTAATATGACTACAACGCTATCAATAATTTGCGGCATGGATGAGAACAGACTCATCGGTAATAACAATGCACTTCCCTGGCATTTACCGGCTGACCTCGCTTACTTCAAAAAGACCACTATGAACAAACCCATTTTAATGGGACGGAAAACCTATGAATCTATCGGTAAGCCCTTGCCCGGAAGACGCAATATCATTATCAGCCGCGATAGCGGTTACCAGGCTGAAGGTTGCGATGTCACACACAGCATTCAGTCGGCGCTGGATCTGGTGAAAGACCAGACTGAAGTCATGTTAATAGGTGGAGCCAGCCTGTATGAACAGACAATGGAACTCGCTTCATGTCTTTACATTACGGAAATACATCATCAATTTGAAGGTGATGCCTGGTTTCCGTCTATAAATACAGAAAACTGGAGAGAAAGCTGGCGTGAAGACCATCCGGCAGATGATCGAAATCAATATCCCTATTCTTTTGTGAAATACTTACGCTACATTAAATAAGGCGGATTCAACTCTGAAGTGCAACGCAGTTAATTCCAGATCTAGCG
>CALCSG010000562.1 GCA_937894085.1 uncultured Gammaproteobacteria bacterium
TCATGAGTAGAATACTGACTATTTTCACTTTTTTTACCTCAAACTCTTTTACTGCTTTGTTTGAATCGTTTGCCCATACAGGCGTCCAGTAATGTCTGTGGGATATCATCTAATGAAACCAGAGCTTCTGCAGCTCCTTTTTTCCAGGCTTCCTGAGGCATGCCAAAAACAACACTACTGGCTTCATCCTGGGCAAAAGTTCTGGCACCGGTATTTTTCATTTCCAGTAAACCCTGAGCACCGTCATCACCCATACCCGTCATCAGGCAACCGACTGCATTTCGTCCGGCAGCTCGCGAAACAGATCGAAACAGAACGTCAACAGATGGTTTATGTCGACTCACCAGTGGCCCTTCGATAATATCTACCTGATAAAAGGCACCGCTTCTTTTTAACAGCATGTGATACCCACCCGGCGCAATCAATACTCTTCCAGGAATCAAACGATCTCCTTTTTTTGCCTCGGATACATCCATGTCACTTAATTCATTCAGGTGCCCTGCAAATGCCGTGGTGAACTTTTCAGGCATGTGTTGCACTATCAAAATACCCGGTGACACAGCAGGCATTCTGGATAACAATTCTCTAAGCGCCTGAGTACCACCCGTAGATGCTCCAATGGCGATAATTTTATCTGTCGTTTCATGCATAGCCTTCTGACTTTTCGGCAAAATAACATCTGCACTATTTTTTGCTTTTATCTCTAATGGTTTAGAGCGCTTTCTCACCCTCGATTTAGCAGCACCCTTTACTGCTTCGAGAATTTGTACAGATGACTCCTGCAAAAAACCTTTAACACCAACCCGGGGTTTAGTAATAATATCGACCGCACCATTTTTTATTGCTTCCAGTGTTGTTGCCGCCCCCTGTTCGGCCAGACTTGAACAGATAACAACGGGAATCGGATTCTCAGCCATTAATTTAGCCAGAAAAGTATTGCCGTCCATCCTGGGCATTTCAATATCCAGCGTGATCACGTCCGGTTTTACTGTTTTTAGCTTTTCCAGCGCGTAAATAGGGTCTCGTGCCTGCGCAATAACTTCGATATCACGATCAGAACTCAATAACTCAGTCATTAGTTTTCGTACTAATGCAGAATCATCAATCACCATGACTTTAATTTTAGCCATTATGATGCCCTCGTCTTCTGATAAATTGACGGAGCAACAGATTTAAGCTCGTCGTATAAACCATGCAGCGACTCTGAATGTCCTGGAAAAAAATATCCGCCAACTTTTAAACAACTGGCCAAACGCTGAATTACTTCTTTTTTATGTTGCTGATTAAAATAGATAAGTACATTACGGCAAAAAATAATATCAAACTTAACCGTAGGCAGCGGTGACGTTATTAAATTGAATGGCAGGAATTTAATCTTCTTCTTCAACTCAGGTACCACTGCCAGGTAATCCTCATACTCTCGTACCCCGTTCATCATATATTTTCGCTTCATAGGGTTGGACAACCCTTTAACCTTTGATTTCATATAAATTCCTTTTTTTGCTTTCGACAATATTTGAGATGAAATGTCAGTGCCCAGGATATTCCAGGGACTTGTTACGCCCATTTCTTCTGCCAACGTCATTGCAATACTGTAAGCCTCTTCACCACTGGAGCTTGCCGCACTCCAGATATTGATTGATTTTGCTTTAGGCTGCTCACTTAAAAATTCAGATAAATATTCAAAATGCCTTTCTTCTCGAAAAAACCAGGTTTCATTGGTGGTT
This sequence comes from uncultured Gammaproteobacteria bacterium, assembly GCA_937894085.1. GTDB lineage: Bacteria > Pseudomonadota > Gammaproteobacteria > JACNJF01. The sequence continues at coordinate 1,728 of CALCSG010000562.1, forward strand.
AACAGGTCAATAAAACGCTGCATTTCACCGTTACCCGAAGTTTCATCTTTTTTTAAAGCCTGAAAATACTCTTCATAACTGCTTAAATTTAGCGCTACCAGACGTTTTCTCAAACGCCCTGCGACCAGAGATCGTTTCGCATCGGACATAGATATGCCCGCTTTTTTATGGATAAGCTTACGTAGTTTATCAAACTCATCCTGACTTAATTGAAATTCAGTTAATCTATTCATTAATATTAATAGCTATAGTCGGCAAAGGCTGACTTTTCAGGAATATTTTTCGAGGTTGCGGAGCTCAGGTTGATATTCAATGTATATTCCTATTGCCTTTTGACTGAATGGATTTTTTCTTCAGCGAATCAAAGCGCTGATGTTCGTCGCCCACTACCCGCTTAATTAAACTGGGAACGTCCAGCACAAGTGCAACCAGTCCACTGCCCAGAATGGTAAATCCTGCAAAACCTGATAGTCCTTTAAAGACTTGCCCTAAAGGTTTAATAACGG
>CALCSG010000563.1 GCA_937894085.1 uncultured Gammaproteobacteria bacterium
TGACGGTGAAAATAAATCGGTCACCGGCCCGTTGTCGTTGATTATTTCTGCTTTTGCGCCGGTTTATGATGTGCGTAAATCGGTAACTCCAGAGCTTGCGCCGGATAAGGACAGCGCTTTATTCATGTTTGATCTGGGGCTAGGTAAAAGCCGTATGGGAGCGTCTGTTTTAGCCCAGGTTTATAATCAAATCGGGCAACAGGGTCCGGACATGGATGATGTGAAGTTGTTTCATAATTTTTACCTGGCGATTCAGGAAATGCTGGATAAAGGTTACTTATTGGCCTATCACGATCGCTCTGATGGCGGTCTGATTACCACGCTGTGTGAAATGGCGTTTGCCGGCAGAAGCGGGTTAACGGTTGAATTAGGAAAACTGGGTGCCAATGCTACCGATGTGTTGTTTAACGAGGAACTGGGTGCGGTTATCCAGGTGGACAAAAAAAACCTGGAAAATATAAATCAGCTAATTGAACAATATAACTTGAATCATTGTTTTCAACAGATCGGTCAGTTGAATGATAGTGAAGAAGTTATTGTTTTAAATGACAATACAAAAATCTTTGGCGAATCGATTACCAGTCTCCGCCGCAGTTGGTCATTGACTACTTATCACATGCAAAAACTGCGGGATAACCCTGACTGTGTCAAACAGGAATACGATTCTATTCTGGATAATGCAAAGCCGGCATTATTTTCTGAATTAACTTATCAAACGGATGAAGATCTGAGTGCGCCTTATATCAGTAGCGGCTCCAGACCACGTATTGCGATACTCAGGGAGCAGGGTGTAAATGGACAGGTGGAAATGGCGGCTGCTTTTACCAAAGCCGGTTTTGAAGCTGTCGATGTACACATGAGTGACTTGCTCGGTGGGCATACAGATTTGCAGGATTTTCGTGGAATTGCTGCCTGTGGCGGGTTTTCCTACGGTGACGTGTTAGGCGCCGGTGAAGGCTGGGCCAAGTCCATTCTTTATAACAGCCGTGCTTACGATATGTTTTCCGCTTTCTTTCAACGATCTGACAGTTTTGGTCTTGGAGTCTGTAATGGCTGCCAGATGATGTCTAACCTGCACAGTCTTATTCCGGGTACCGAAAACTGGCCGCATTTTGTCAGAAATAATTCCGAGCAATATGAAGCCAGGGTATCGATGGTTGAAATCATGCAATCGGGTTCCCTGTTTTTACAGGGGATGGAAGGTTCGAAAATGCCAATCGTAGTGGCTCATGGTGAAGGGCAGGTTGAATTTCGCACTGAAAATGCCGCTCAGTTACTGCAGGATCAAACCGCCTGCGTACGTTTTATAGATAGAAATAGTCAGCCTACTGAAGTATATCCGGCCAATCCGAATGGCTCTGCACAGGGGCTTACCGGATTTACCAGTAACAATGGACGCTTCACCATCATGATGCCGCACCCCGAGCGGGTTTTTCGTAGCGTGCAAAATTCCTGGCAATCAGCAGATTGGGGTGAAGATAGCCCGTGGATGAGGATGTTCAGGAATGCCAGAGTCTGGGTAGATTAATTATTGCCCGGTTAAACAGGTTTCCGGGCCTTTTACCTTTTGGCCATGCATAGTTATTAATAGCTATGCATGGCCAGTCTCTATAAATAACTTTTCAAATCCTTTTTCTACACTGGTATGACAGCTGTCTCGTATCGCTAAGTTTAACGAAATCCCCTGTTTCCTCATTAACAAAACCTCTCCATATCACTACACACAAAAAAGGTTGCTTAATGGCAAGGCGTTAGCTGTTATCCACCAACAGGAAATGTAAGTCAGGTATGAATAAATTTTTGGCAGGGTGCGCCGCGCGCACCATTGAATTCTAGTACCAAAATCAATGGTGCGCACGGCGCACCCTACAAAATACTGAGTAAAAGTAAGCTACTCAGCCCCTGTGTCAGGAGACAATTATCAGTCCAGGGTTGTTGAGTTCTAAAAACCATAAAATATTTAGGCTATAAATTTAACTAATCCTGCAAATAAATGTTGACTATATTAGCAAATACTAATATAGTTCTCCCCATCAACTTTAACCGAATTTATTTTTTAACTTTCTGGAGATTTACAACATGAAAAAAATTATCACTGCTGCTGCAATATTAGTCGCTGCTACAACTGCTCAAGCTTCATGGGACATGCCTTTCTTTGGCGATAACAACAACAGTAACGGATACGGTAACTACTACGGAAACGGTACTTCAAACGGAACAGCGCAGGGCGATTACCGTGGCGAAGGACGTGGTCAGGGAACTGGTCGTGGTAAAGGTCGTGGAAATGCTGACGGCGAAGCTTCTTTCTCAATGAGTTTCAAAGGTCGTGCTAAAGGTGACATGGATGCAGATATGGGTGCTAACTCTGACTGGAATGGTAACAGCTACGGAAATGGTTCTAGCAACTATTCTGGAAACGGTTACGGCAACGGTTCTAGTAACTACAGTGGACAGAGTGGAAATGGTTACGCTCCTGCATACGGTTATGCTCCACAGGCTCCTGTTGCTCCAGTAGCAGCTGCACCTGCAGTAAAAGCTGCTAAGTAATTAGCGCTTAAAAAGTAGTAATGGTTTCCTGAAGAGTTTAACTCTTCAGGGGACTAACTCAGGTCGTTTAGTTTTTCTCCTCCTTTTAAACGGCCTGGGTTAGTTTATATTAACCAGTTTTATCCTCTTGGTGATTTTGACGGGCTTTTTAGCCCGTCTTTTTTTGCACAAGGATGTGCTTATGCTGGGAGGCCATGGATGGCAACGAGCAGTATTCGTTCAAATT
>CALCSG010000564.1 GCA_937894085.1 uncultured Gammaproteobacteria bacterium
AGTGAGAATCATTATCTTGCACAAGCTGGGTGAGCACATTCAGATTATCAGGACTTAGAGATAAAACATTTAGAGAAGATGCTGTACCACCTTTGGCATCGAGATCTAACTCTGGAATAGCTTTTAATGAGCTCGCATCAGGCCCATAATAAAAACGGAATTTAACAAGGTCAGTTAAATCACTATTATCAGTATTTTGAGTTGGTGGTTCCCAACTAATTTCTCTTGGAAGTGAAAAAATATCAATGGGAGTATCGTCTTCGCCTTTGCCACCGCTACTGCTACCGCCACAGGCAGATAGTGCAAACACAACAGGCAGCACACACATTCTAAATTTTAACATTATTTCACCTGTTTCATAATTTTAGAACTAATTTACGCATTACTAATTAAGAAATATTTATCGTATTAACATTATCGTTGATAACGATTCACTATGCTTTAATACTAGAAAAACAACGACAAATTAATCGTTTACTTTACTTCAGTAATTTACTTATAGACTATTTTAAAATTTACGTTGAACCATTTTCAAATTATCTGAGAATTGAATAGAATATACTAAGACACATAATAACTAAGGTGTGGGAGAGAAGTTTAGCCTGTCAAATATCCAATCAACAAATATTTTTCCTTAAATTAATAGCCATGACACTCATCAAGTCAATAATCTTAAGTAAAAAATTTTTAGTTATTTATTCGAAAACTTAACCATTTTTTTTCTTTACCCCATGAAAAATGTAGAATTCTACCCACTATATCTTTTACAAAATCATAAAAGATCCCTTTAACACTATAGAGTGGTGCCATATCATAGTTGCTCGAAGATCGATAATGCTGAATTTTATCAAGTATTTCAAAATCAAGACATGATTCCTGAAGATCATTTTGCATTAAAATAATTAGAATTCTTGAATAATATCTTGTTTCTTCACTTTTCAGGTCACTTGATACAAATTCTATAAAATAACGCGCTTTATTTAAATAAATTTCTTTCTTTTTCTCAGTATAGCAAGAAGCTATAAACAGAATATTGGCTTTACGTAAATCCTGTGCAGTCCAGGTATGATTAGGGAATTCCAACTGTTCAGACCTTTCGAGGAAAGGAGTTTCATTCTCAACCATCCAGTCAGCATAATGTAATAGACAATCCTTAGCATAAATAAATTCATCATCAATTTCATTATTATTGCCTTTGATTTCGAGATACTTACAAATAGCTTGTAATAAAATTAAATAAGACCAGCTATTTTCAATATCTCCTAAATTGCGTAATAAAATATCATCCAGCGGATGGATGGAGTCATGGAATATTTTTTCTACCTTAGAAATATAATCGCTATTCTCAGTTAAACTGTAAGCATCAATCAGAGCGGTGACATAATTACCAGTGCCTCGGGTAAAGGGGTATTTATATTTCTGTACTGACTCTCGAGAAAAAAGCTTTTTAAGAATTGACAAATCCCTGTTTTTAAACAACATTAGTCGCTCTATCAGAGTCCCAGAACTTTCAAATGATATACTTATCCAATTCACTAGTTTAAGAGCAGAATTTTTGAATACTTCATCACCTGTCATAAAATAATAATAACAAAGTCCAGTTGTATAACAGTGCTCTGCACCCGGACCTCCACCAATTTCCCCATAAATAAAATCTTCTGCATGTTTGGCTGAAAATGTTCGATGAGTGCAAGTGAAAGCATTCAGGTAGTGGTGTGTATGCCAAAATAACCCTCCGTTATATTCATCCCTATCTTCTTCAGTATTATAAATATCAATATCAACAATATGCTGGGCTAGAGTCGACAATAAATCAAACCACTTACTATCGGCAGTCATCATATATTGACGAATGAACCCGTACAAAGCATCATACTGATTGTTATAATGTGAAATTAATGGAGACCGGCCTTTATACTCATGCTCTTCGTGATCAGCATAGGTTTCACCATAATTACGCCATCCATATTCATCAATGCTTTCTCGCTTTTCAAAAAAATTGTTCTGCCCCTGTATACCTCTGTTTATAAGATTTTGAATTTCTGTATTATCATTAGATGGAGTTAACCATGGTATAACTTTAGACTTTGAATAGAACTTAAGAGGTATTTGAGCTTTTAATGCAGAAGAGCACAGTCCATCCAGAGCCAATCTATTATTACTAAAATCAAGATAAAAAAAATGCGTTTTTTGCTCGCCACCCTGTAACTCGAAATGGTCTGAAAATTGTTCAGGATAAATTTTTAAAATTAATTTGTTTCGATTTACTTCAATGGCTTTTGGAAAGTTTTGCCAAAAATCTTTAATATGAGCCAATACGGATATATTTTCAGATCCCAAAAAGGCTGTAGGAGTAGCCCTATCTCCACTACTAATTTGAATGTCTTGCTCAAAATATCTAAAACCTTTAAAAGAAAGCGGCACCACACCTTTATGATTTACATGATTATAACTTTGCCAGTTTTCTCCTCCACTTGAATCCTGATAAATCTGAAACTGACTGGATTCAACTGTTTTCCAGTGCGATTTCGGGGACATTTTGATACCAGTTGATACGTTTAGTTCGGCTTCAGCCAGTTTGATTTCAACTGCAAGACTTTTAAAAAATAAAGAATTTTTATCGCCGAGGTCCCATACACCACCCGGATGATCTGCAGCATGAGGGTTTTTTAGACAAAAACTGAGTTTTACTGTTGATTTACCGGCATAAAATGTCAAAGTTAAAACATAGTCTGCTTGAATATTATCTGATTTGTCTAAAAAAGAACCCTGGATTGTCAGCTTGCGTCTAACAAAATTATCTTTGTCTCCTGTATCGATCGATTTAATAACTGCTTTTGCCTGTTCACCATGGGCATCCAGAAATTGAAATTGTCTTCCTTGTTG
>CALCSG010000565.1 GCA_937894085.1 uncultured Gammaproteobacteria bacterium
GGTGTTGATTTATTACGTTCAAACCATGGTCCGGTCGTTATGGAAGTTAACTCTTCTCCCGGTCTTGAAGGTATAGAAGGTGCAAGCAAAAAAGACGTGGCAGGTCTGATTATCCAGCACATGGAAAAACGTGTGAATGAGTTAAAAAACAGCGTATCACGCTCTAAAACCCGCGGTAAGGGCTAACTGTTAAAAAGTGCCTGATCATTGAAGTTATCAGCATGTTAGTATTGATCCGTTAATCTGTATATCTTCGAAACTTAAGCTCGTGCACCAGCACGATGCTTAAGTAACAACTGAACCTGAGTACTAAACCCGATAATCGCTGTTGGATTTTGAATTGCAGTTAATAGTACTAAATATTAGCTGCACTTTATGATAACTATGTAGTCGTCACGTCAATCAGCGTGGCTTAGACCATGCCCAACAAACCTGCCATTTATAGCTCTAGCTCCTGGTACGCACTTTTTCCACGTTCAACTGCGTTTTCTATAATTAGAGTCTTTAATTCCTGTGAAAATTTTAAGTTAGTTATGATCAATACTCACTAAATACACATATTCTGACAATATTAACATTTATGAAGAGCTCAAAATCACTGTTGCGAAAACGTTAAATCATTTAAACTGCGCTGCCTGAGACATTCTTTTACTACGTTACTGGTTTGATTTATCATTACAAGAAATTATCAGTTAGCTCGACATAGGCTAAGCGCAGGTAAAATGGATTTAGAAAGATCGAATCAATTTTGTATGCAGAAACTGTATAATCTCTTTTCCTTATAAATTTAATGTTAAACCTATTTTAATACATGCTCTCTCTGAACATTGACGCCATAATCATTTATAAAATTATTAAATAAAATGTTGAAAAATAATTCTTCAGCTGCTTTACCTTTGCAGCACGTAGTTGGTTGGCGCGAATGGTTATCGCTGCCCGAGCTGGGAATCCACGCCATCAAAGCAAAAGTCGATACCGGTGCCCGTACTTCCGCATTGCACGCTTTTTTTGTTGAACCGTTTGAGAGGGAAAATAGAAAATGGGTACGCTTTTCGATTCATCCCCTGCAAAATGATTCAGAACGGGTGATTGAGTGTGAAGCACCTGTACTAGACGAGCGAGTGGTGACGGATTCCGGAGGCCACAGAGAAAATCGCTATGTGATAGAAACTCTTGTAGCACTTGGCGAAAAAAGCTGGAAAGCCGAAATGACACTGACTGACCGGGACAGTATGAAATTTCGCATGCTGCTAGGCAGAACAGCATTAAGTGACGAGTTTTATGTCAATCCCGCAGCATCCTTTATTCAGGGCCATAAGCCCCCCAAAAAAAAACAAAAGAGAAATTAAATGAAAATAGCTATCCTTTCGAGAAATAAGAAACTGTATTCAACAAAACGTCTGGTTGAAGCAGCAGAAGCTCGAGGCCATGAAGTAAAGGTTATAGATATATTGCGCTGTTACATGAATATCACATCACATAACCCGACTATTCATTACCGGGGAGAAGTGCTGGAGGGTTTCGACGCGGTTATCCCTCGTATCGGTGCTTCAGTCACTTTTTATGGCACAGCGGTACTACGTCAGTTTGAAATGATGAATGTTTTCCCTCTCAATGAATCCGTTGCATTAACACGTTCGCGCGATAAATTACGCTCTGCTCAGTTACTTGCCAGAAAAGGTATCGGCATGCCGGTAACAGGATTTGCACATAACCCTGATGATATAGATGACCTGTTAAAAATAGTCAACGGAGCACCACTGGTCATTAAATTGCTGGAAGGTACGCAGGGCATCGGTGTGGTGCTGGCAGAAACCCAGAAAGCAGCAGAAAGTGTGGTACAGGCATTCATGGGATTGAAAGCTAACATCATGGTTCAGGAATTTATCAAGGAAGCCGGCGGTGCCGATATCCGTTGCCTGGTGGTTGGTGGCAAGGTGGTAGCATCGATGAAACGTCAGGGACCCGAAGGTGAATTCCGCTCAAACCTGCATCGTGGTGGTAACGCCAGTCTGATCAGACTGACTCCTGAGGAACGTTCTACAGCAGTTAGAGCCGCCAGTATCATGGGACTTGAAGTCTGTGGTGTTGATTTATTACGTTCAAACCATGGTCCGGTGGTTATGGAAGTTAATTCCTCTCCCGGTCTTGAAGGCATAGAAGGGGCCAGCGGAAAAGACGTGGCAGGTCTGATTATCCAGCACATGGAAAAACGCGTGACTGCATTAAAAGACAGCACATCACGCTCCAGAACTCGTGGTAAGGGCTAGGCAACGGAGATGACCGAACAATTTATCATCGGTGACCAGGTTATAGCAAAGCGTAGCCGTCAGGTTATAGAACTGCAACTACCACCGTTGTATGTACACTCTCCTCTAACCATGCCAGTACATGTAGTACGTGGCCTTAAAGACGGGCCACGGCTATTTGTCAGTGCAGCCATCCATGGGGATGAAATCAATGGCACAGAAATAATTCGTCGCCTGTTAAAACATCCCGCATTAAAGCGTTTACGTGGTGCGCTGGTAGCCGTACCAATCGTTAATGTATACGGACTCATCCATCAATCGCGTTATTTACCCGATAGACGAGATTTGAACCGTTCTTTTCCGGGCTCCAAAAAAGGTTCATTAGCCGGCCGTCTGGCTAACCTGTTTATGGAAGAGATTGTAGCGCCCCTGTACGCATGGTATTGATTTACACACCGGTGCAATACATCGTAGTAATCTGCCACAAATACGTGCTAACCTGGATGATCCGGAAACTGCTAAACTGGCTTGTGCGTTTGGTGTACCGGTCATTTTAAATGCCAATATCCGCGATGGCTCATTACGTGGAGCAGCTGCTGGACAAGGCATGCCAATTCTGCTGTATGAGGCTGGTGAGGCGCTACGATTCGATGAAGTTTCTATTCGTGCAGGTGTGAAAGGTATTATCAATGTCATGCGATCACTTTCCATGTTACCGCCCAGCCGTTCAAAACGAAAAGCACTGTATGACCCGTTTATTGCGCGTTCCAGCAATTGGGTACGCGCCTCAGATAGCGGACTGTTTCGCAATCTCAGTGCAATGGGTAGTCGTGTCAAACGCGGAGATCTTTTAGGGGTAATTGATGACCCTTTCGGCAGAGATGAATTTGAAGTCATTGCAACATTCAGCGGCATTATCATCGGCTGTTCTGAAATTCCGCTGGTACATGAAGGAGAAGCATTGTTTCATATCGCAAGGTTCGAAGACATCAGGGAAGCGGCTGGTTCTGTTGAGTCATTCCAGATGGATCTGGAACCCGATGAAGGTGAAATAATGCCACTGGATCAGGAAGAACCTCCAATAGTTTAAAAGAAGTAGACTGATGACAGAATGAGCCTGGTAAAACTCATTTCTGTAAATTAATAAACTTCAACTCTGCCGGGCACCCGTGCTTCCTGTAAGCAATATCAGCTCATAATTTTTCTGGATATAAAAATGGATTCACTGTCTCAAATATCTTTTCACTGGGCCACTCAGTATGCCGTTCATTTAAGCTTAAGTTTTATTATGCTGATTATTTATTATGTGATTCAGCGAAAAATCATACCTAAATTTGAATCGTATGTTGAACATGGCGCGCTGCAAAATAATGCTTTAAAGAAAGCGATCTCCACTTTCAGATTACTGTACGGGGTTTTTACTTTTTCAATCATATTATTCATCTGGGGCTTTGACTTTCAATGGTTATTAGCCGTTTCATCCGGCATCATCACTTTAACCGGCGTGGCACTTTTTGCCAGCTGGTCTATTTTAAGCAATATTACTGCTTTTTTTATTCTACTCGTCCACGAATCCTACAGGCGGGGTAACTTTATAAGAATCATTGAAGCAGACAATTACGTGGAAGGAGTCATTTCAGAAATTAATCTTTTTAATACCCGCTTAATTACTGAAAACAGGGAATATATCATTTATCCAAACAACCTGTTAATAGCTCGCCCAACAATTATTAATCCAAAAAATAGATACACAACGGTAGGTAAGATTCAGGAGTTTCTGGCCACCAAAAATGCTGAAAAAGTGGACTCAAAAAGTTAATTAAAGTTTTATTATTACAATTTCATTAAGGTAATTCTCTAATGCATCTAGACCCTTTACTCCCTCCCCTGGTTGGAGTTGTAGTTATCGTACTTCTATTAGGGCTTATCCTTCAGTTTTTCCGCCAACCTCAACTCGTCGGGTATATTATTACCGGCATAGTAATAGGGCCTGCCGGCCTTGGAATAGTTCAGGATATTGCTTTAATTGAGCATCTGGGCGCTCTGGGCGTGACCTTACTGCTATTTTTTATTGGTATGGAAATATCGCCACATCAACTGGTAAAAGGCTGGCGAATTGCTGTTTTTGGTACTTTATTCCAGATAGGCATAAGCGTCATGACTACCTGGGCTATTGGCAGTTTCCTTGACTGGAGTCTTGCGAGAATAATTTTACTTGGATTTGTCATCAGTTTATCCAGTACCGCTGTGGTGCTAAAGTTACTCAAAGATCGAAATGAACTCGAAACCACTTCAGGGCAGAATGTACTAATGATTCTGCTAGCCCAGGACCTTGCTATCGTGCCTATGCTCATTATTGTTTCGATGATGTCCGGGCAGTCACCTGATGAAACACTTATTTACAAACAGGTCTTTGGAGGTATTGCGATTACCCTGTTTGCAATTTGGGTCGTATCGCACAAAAACATGAAGCTTCCATTTGCCCACCACGTGAAAAAAGATCATGAGTTACAGCTGTTTGCCGCTTTACTGGCCTGCTTCGGCTTTGCATTTATCACAGGAATGCTAGGGTTATCAGCTGCATTAGGCGCGTTTGTTGGCGGTCTTGTGGTTGCCGCGGCGAAAGAAACAGACTGGGTTCAGCATGCGCTGGAACCGTTAAAAATTGTATTCGTTGCCCTGTTATTCGTCTCCATGGGAATGTTGATTGATTTACATTTTATCCAGCAGAATATTTTATTGCTATTATCACTTTTAGTTGGGGTTTTACTGACCAACACCTTTATAAACGCTATTATTTTAAAGTTTCTGGGTAATAACTGGCAGGACAGTTTATATTCTGGAGCGCTGTTATCGCAAATTGGTGAATTTAGTTTTGTACTGGCAACAGTGGGGTTGCAGGTTGGCCTCATCAGTAATTTTGCCTACCAGACTACCATCGCATTAATCGCGCTCACTCTTCTAAGCAGTCCTGTCTGGATTCAGGCATCAAAGATAGTGATTACAAATTTTTTCAAAGCAGAGGTTTAACCATGCACGGTGCAGAAGCTTCAATAGAACTGCAGATGAGTCTGCTATTATTTGTTTCGCTGGCAGGCTATGTGCTTGCCGCCTGGATCAATCAATCCGCCGTAGTAGGTGCAATTTTACTCGGAATAGCCATAGGCCCCTCATGGCTGGGATGGATTAGTTACACCACCTTTGTCTCCAATGTCGCTCACCTGGGAGCAATTATCTTACTGTTTGTTGTCGGACTCGAATTTCGGCTTAAAAATATCGCTCAATGGAGAAATTTATGGATTGCTCTGGGAGGTGTTATTGTTCCATTTATATCCGGTTGGGGACTGGCTTTAAGCTTTGGCTTTAAAGAAAATGCCGCAATATTTATTGCAACAGCATTGACCGCGACATCCATAGCAATTACCGCTAATGTTTTACAGGAGCTCGGCAAATTAAAAACAGAGATTGCCGGTGTCATTATCGGTGCGGCCGTCATAGACGATGTGCTCTCCTTACTGGTGCTTTCCCTGACAGAACAAATGGGTAGCGGTGGTATATCAGCCTCTGAAACACTCTTTCTCGGTATCAAAGCGATTGCATTTATTGCTGTCGCAGTATTAGCTGGAAAGTTCATCATCATAAAAATTCTTCTTCATGTAGAAAAAGGTGCCCTGGTGAAAAAATACCCCGAGTTTATCTTTGTACTGGTCATGATGGTTGCTTTTTTATATGCTCTAACTGCTTCCCTGGCGGGATTATCTGCCATCGTTGGAGCTTTTCTTGCCGGTGTTATTCTGGAAGGAGTACATTTAAAAAATGCCAAAGCTTTTCACGAAGGGGCTGATTACTTACGCATTATTTTTGCCTCAATCTTTTTTGTATCACTGGGTGTACTTGCGGATTTAAAAGCATTAGATACTGATACCATAATCTTCATTCTAGTGCTGTCGATTGTGGCGTTTTTAAGCAAATTATTTGGTTGTGGACTCATAGCCAGGTTGCAGAAAATGGACTGGAGATCTTCCATCACCGTAGGGGTGGGCATGTCCCCAAGAGGAGAGGTGGCAATGATAGTGGCATTAATAGGATTAAGAGAACAGATCATAGAACAGAAAACATATGTCTCTCTGGTATTAATGGCACTTTTAACAACCCTGGTAGTACCTCCTTTATTAAAATTGTTGCTAAGAAATGTTGATAACTTGCCCGAACAATCTGATTAATAATCGAGACAGCCTAATACCATTTCTTCTTTTTAAACCAGAAGAGTAAAAACACGGCGACTATAATCATCATCGCGATAAGGATAAAAGGACTCAAAGGATCTTTTATGAATGGTAAAGACTCAAAGTTCATTCCAAAAATACCGGCTATAAGATTTAACGGTAAAAAGATTGCTGATATAGCCGCTAAAAATTGAACATTAATATTTGTTTTTTGCCCGGTTGAAGCAAAATAGATTTGAGTTAAAGAGTCCAGATCACTTCTTAAACCTTCCGACAACCTCTCTATACGAGACATGTGATCATTTAAATCATTAAACTTAATTATTTGGGAGGCATTAAACTCCAGTCGCGTATTCTTTCGCCAGTCAGCTAATACCGCACTCTGTAGTTCTAAATTACTATTTAAAGCTCTTAGACTGGATTTAGCCTGCATAATAATATGCCAGTTATCAAATGGATCATTAGGGTCTAATAACTTTCTCTGCCATTCTGAAACGTGGTGAATCAACGGTTCTCTCAGGTTTAAAAACACATCAACTATTTCATTAAGAATCACATAAATAAGAGAAACAATATTTGCCGGTTGTTTAATAACCCCTGATGTCCAGTTATTGAATATCGTGGTTAGCGTCGTATCATTTTCATCATGTACCGTGATCAGTGTATTGTCGCGGATAATTAAGGCCGTTGAACGTGTTCGGGGCTCAATAACATCAAAACGCTCATCCATGGTTCTAAAAATAATCATGTCGTAAGCTTCTGTTTGCTCATAAAAAGGTGGGTGTGAGCTATTTTGCAAATCTTTTAGATGCTGAAGGTGAACTGAGTTTCCCAGTATGTCAATGTTAAGTTCGTCTGAGCGGGAATAATCCACCCATTTTAACTGCGAATAGTCATCGAGTGGCTTATTGCCTGATACGGAATCCGGTTGCTGAAAATGAAACACTCTCATAGCTTAACTTTACACAAATTAATCAGGCAATTACATTCAGGAGGTTAATCTCTTTGTTCATCAACTAGCCGAAGTCTAAATTCAACCGCCGGTTTTTTGATTAAAAACAGTCTTAAGCCGTATTTACCATTCTCATAATCTTCTATCCATACAGGTGGTTTTTTCTGTTCGATGGGTTCACCTGTGTTACGCGATAACACTTCGATTGAGTCAAAATCAGTCGGATTGTTGAGCGGCAGGGATAGTTCTAATATGATTACTCCATCTCCCCCCTGAGGTTCAATATTTTCAACCGTTGCACCCAGAGCTTGCCCTTTACTGCCCTCTTCAAATTTCAGCCAGTCTGATTCAAGAATCAATGCATTATCACTAGAAAATACATTAAAAGGCAAAATTAATAGCGGCAGAAGATATAAATATTTAGCATTATTTTTCATAAATGTTCTCTTAAAAAGATAACTTTCTGGATGATCCGCTCATACTCAATCAGTTAAACTCAGGGTCAAACTAGCATGCAGCAGATTTCATGTTTTTCATCATATACGTGCAACTTGAATAGTCAAATTCGATGGAAATTTTAGATACTCAATAATTTAACTCTCGGAATCTTTTTTTAAAATAAATTCCAGTGGTTGAGTCGTATCAAGATGCACATCCCGTTGTGGGAATGCAATGACAATTCCAGCCGCATTAAATTTATCATTCACCGCCTGATTCAATTCGGTAATGGTTGGAAGACGGGCATCAATATCATTAAGATAAGCTCGAATTTTTAAATTTAATGAATTATCACCAAATTCCTCAAAAGTTATTCGGGGTTCAGGCTCCTTTAATACTTTCGGATGTTCATCAGCGGCTTCACGCATCAACTTCATGGCTTTAACGGTGTCAGTTCCATACGCTACACCAACCGCAATATGGACCCGGTTAAGAGTATCAGATAATGTCCAGTTCACCAGTTGGCCTGTAATAAATGTTTTGTTAGGTACGATTAACTCCTGTTTTTCCCAGTTTAAAATGGTGGTTGCACGAATTCTAATGCGTGTCACAGTGCCCGATGTACCATCGACGGTTACCACATCACCCACCCTGATAGGCTGTTCAAACAATAAGATAACACCGCTCACAAAGTTTGCCACAATTTCCTGTAAACCAAAGCCAAGGCCAACTGATAAAGCAGCCACCAGCCACTGTATGCTCGACCATTGTAACCCCAGCGCATTAAAACTAATGGAGATACCCAGCATGGCGACAAAATACTGGGTCAGAGTCGTAACAGCATAACGTGAGGCAAGCCCTATCGGTAAATGTTGTAATACAGTGAACTCCATCAAACCGGGTACACTGCGTGCTGCCAGCAGTGTTAATCCTCCTAACAGTAACCCCGCTAACAGATCACTTAAGGTAAGCGGAACCTCTTTACTGACGCCATCTATAACTGACGTCGTCGAAATCGGTAAATCAACGGTATTCAGGATATTTAGTGCAGGTATGGTATCTTTCCAGACCAGCCATAAAATAATCGCAAATCCAATAAAAAAAATAGTTTTTATTAATTGATTCACCTGTTCACTAAACATTCCATAAGTAACTATTTCTTCATCAGGAACTGTAATTTCCACCTCCGGGTCAACTGCTTCTGTAGTTAGTGACTCGCGTTGTTTTTTTAATTCCTCCCTGATACGTAAGGCTTCTGTGAATTTCATACGCCTTTTAATAACGTACAAACCCCGAATTGAAATGTCTTTTAACAGCACGAGACCCAGGATTAAGGCCACCGTAAGAACAAGCTTCGCCACCAGGAATGTCGCCGTATAATAGTATCCGGCAAGTGAAACAATAGCGAAACCAGGAGGAATAATGATCAGTGGAACAAACCATAGAGCATGATATTGTCTCCACCTTGTGGGTGAAGTGGCATCTGCCAGCCTGTTCATGAAGGCCCCATTTATATGCCATATCTTATATACCGAATACCCCACCAGAATCATGACAGCTATAAAGGTTAGTTGACCTATTGCAAGGATACCCGGCTCACTCACATTCACATAATTAGCCAGATAGATAAATTTTGAAGAAACACTGGCTGCGCTTATAACGAATAAAAATGAAAGTGGCACAATGACCGTGATCATTATGGAGACCTGTTTGCGTATACCTTCACATAACTCCGGTTGCCAACGTAGATGGTTGATAGAAAGCCCATTTTTTCGACATAGATATTTCAGAAAGAACAACATTAATAACAGCATGCCACTACCCTGTAAACCGGCAGCCATAGCATAAGTATATTCACCAGCCTTAATTGTATTACCTAACAACAGCCCACTACCGAACAGTAAAAGAGGCCCTGGCAGAGTCAGTACCAGTGTCGACAACAGGGTAACCAGAGTGGCAGTAAAATTATCTGATCTTATTTTTTTGGTCTGAATGGCAGATTGTTCGATTGCTGAAATAGCCCGACGTCGAAAAGATAACAGGCTTATCAATATTACAATAAGCAGGAAGACCAGTAACTTATGGGTTTGAATAGATATTTGTGCATCCTGAAGTAACTGATCTATATTGTCTGGTCGAACCAGCCAGCTAACACCATTGAGTAAATGTAGAGGTTGAAAGATGGGAATCGAATCAGTACTCGGCATCCATAATAAATGCTCATCAAGTAATGCCCTGTATGTTCTAGCTATGTCAAGCAATTGCCGTGTTGTAGCATCCAGCGAAGACAGTTGCACAATATAGGCACTATAATTTTTATTAAGTTCACGTACTGTACTACGATACTGATCAATAGTTTTTTTCGATAAATCCCGCAGTGATTGTTCAGTTATGCCATTAACCCTGGAGCTGTTCGCTGACAATAATTTATCAATAAAATTATTACCTGTTCCAATTTTGCGCAGATTTTCGTCAAGACTCAGCTGTTTCAGAAAGGTTGAACTCATTTCAGCCTGAAAGCTAATAACTTCTTCAGTTAAGTTAGACACTGAAGGTATGAGTGACCTTCGATTTTGCAGTAATGTAGACACCTGCTGGTTATTACCGGCTATTTCTATTATTTGCTTTATTCAATCCTGATCAGCTTTTAATTCATCCAGCTGTCTTTTAAGCGTATCCAGTCGTTGCGACTTGATACTTGACTCGGCTAGCAATTTATTCTGGGCCTGCAATAATTGGTTAATGTTATCCTGTAGATCTTTTAATTCTGTCGGGACGTCATTTGATCCCTTATCCACAACCTGTTGTGCTGACTTGTACTGTTCCCCAGCTTTTAACTGCAATTGCAGGTGTAACTGATCCATATTTTTCTGTAACAGGGAAATTTGTGATGCATAATGATCGCGTTGCACAGTAGCCAGTTCAGTCAAAACCCCAAGA
>CALCSG010000566.1 GCA_937894085.1 uncultured Gammaproteobacteria bacterium
GCTTCGCTCTACCTTCTGCATCCATGCAGTCGTACGCGGGCATGACGACAAAAAACCTTAACTTACTGGCATTTATTCTGACGCTCTATTTTCATTTCATTATCCTGAATTTAAACAGGTTGTTAATCTGGTGATCCAGCATCACAGATCTGCCAGTTATCAGCTAGTCACTGTGGATAGCGACAGAAAAATGAAAAAATTAATCTTCATATATACTGAAATTAAAACCAGCTACTAATGGCATCATCTAAATTAGCTTTACAAGTTTTAAGTTGAAGTTGATAACGCTGAGACTGCTTTTTGACTTTGCCGGCCACTTTTTTGAGCCAGGGTTTCTTATTATATGTTTTACGCTTAAATCCACCTCGCCCTTCGTGGTAAGCTAAATATTGAGAGTAGATATCGGTTTTTTTTATACCTAAAGTGCGCGAAGACCCATGCATATACCAACCAATGAAATTAAGGGCATCAGCAAAATCATCTCTTGAATCATAGGCATGCCCATCTGCTATATATTCATCCCAAACCGGATCCTGAGCTTGTGCATAACCGTAGGCAGAAGATTTTCTGGGTAAAGGGATCACCCACAGAAACCAGTCTCTTTCTGGTTCGGCCTGAGCAAAAAATCGTGACTCCTGATGCATAAATGCCATCATTCCAGGTATCGGTGTCTGCCATTTTTTTTGTGCCTTTAGCGCAGCCTCATACCAGTCGGTCTCCCCATTGAAAATGGTACAAATATTACCAGTATCACTGGGCTGGTAAACAGCACATCCTGAAATGGAGATTATTAATAGTAAAATCTTAAATTTGTTATCAAACATGTTGAGGGTTTTAATGCACCACCAGACGTCTAGCAAATTTTCGTTTAGCTAAATTTCAAATTCAGTAAGATTATCAGCCTACCCTGCCTTTGTATTAGAACCGGGGACATTTCACGTAATTTATGACAACACCCTCACTCTAATCTAAAAAGAATATTTATACCTGACTACAGTCTCAATTAAATCGTCATTTTCTCTTTTCGAAAGGATAGACGATATATTAAAGACAGAATCTTTATTTAACTGATAACTAATATCATAGCCAAAAACAGGTTTTATTCCTGATGTCAGAAAATCTACTTCATTGTCTTCTACTAAAGCTCCGTCATCATAAAATACCCAGTCAATCGCCAGAAATGCTGATAGTCCCCCATAAACAGAAAGCCCGACATTTGTCGATGGATAATATGTAGCCTGAACTATTGTTGTCGGTTTTATCGCTAAACCATAATTATCTTCATCAAATTGATATGAGAACGAGCCATCATCTACAGAAAACTTTCCACTCACATTATAAAAAAAACTATGCAGGGTGGTAGATGACTTAACTATAAAACTATCGCTTACACTCAGATTTTTACTATATGAGGGCCTGACTCCAACATAGAAGCCATTCTTGTCATAAGTATTATTATAGCTTTTACCTCTATCCGTAAAAACAGGGTTTTTGATAACGCCATCCACTATACCTGCGGTATAAGAAAGCTCGAACATGGCCCCTAAAAGATCGAACCCGCCCTCTCCTGGCATGGTATAAATGATCCCCATAGATTCATAATCAATGTCGCCAATCTTATCATCGAAATCATTGTCTTCTAATTCGAGTGTGACATTAAACCCGATAAAACCTATAGCTCTTTGCTTCTCGCCCATTTTAAATACATCTACAGGCACAGAAGATGGAAGTTCGATAGGGCTATCTGCTGCAAAAGTTATTGAACAGAATAAAATCGTGGTAAGAATTATTATTTTAAATAGCTTCATATTGTTTTCTCCAGAAAAACTCGATTGGATTTCAATGATTAAGTTCAATCATAGTAGCATAGCAATGAAAACCGGATGCAACCAGGGCACTGTAACCATCACGTAGAAATTTTTTCTGTGGTTATTCTGGTAAAGTAATTGCCCTGTTTTGGTTCATACAATAAACAGCAACGCATATCATCAACTTTGTTTATAATATAAATTTCAGGAGTTAGTAATGGGTAGAGTTCATTTTATCGGTGGTGAAAAAGGAGGGGTTGGAAAATCACTCACCTCACGTTTACTGGCACAATTTTTTATCGATATGAAAAAAGCTTTTACCGGTTTTGATCTGGACCAGTCGCATGGAACCTTCTCCCGTTTCTATCCGGAATATACATCACCAATACGTGTGGACGACTTTTCGAGCCTGGACAGTATCCTGGAACTGGCTGAAGCAAAACCGGATCATGACCTGATCGTCGATCTCGCAGCGCAGACCTCAGGTCACCTGCAGAAATGGATTGAGGACAGCGATGTATTTGACGCCTTTGATGAGCTCGGCTACCAGGTGTTTCTCTGGCATGTGATGGATGATGGTGCCGATTCGATGATGCTACTGGACAAAACCCTGGATACCTACAGTAACCCGAACCTGCGTTTCATCGTGGTTCAAAATATGGGCCGTGGAGTCAATTTTGAAAACTTTCAGCAATCTTCAACCTTTCAAAAAGTAACTCAGCGTCCGGTCTATTTTGTCACGCTGAAACAGCTGGAACCAAAACTGGCGCAAAAGATAGATTTTAGCAACAGCAGCTTCTGGGCCGCCGCCAATAATCGCCAGATAATGAGTATTGTAGAGCGTAAACGTGTCGGAGTCTGGTTAAGGAATACCTACCTGCAGTTCGTACCGTTCCTGGCAAGACCACAGACTCCGGATCTACAGTCCGTTCAAACTCAGCAACAGCAACTATAAAACTGAAACTATCAGGTCTTTCATTGCATAGACCTGATAGCTGATAGCTACTATCTAATGTCAAAACACTTCGGATTCAATCTGCTGATAGCTGGCGGCCAGTCGACTCGCCCAGCCTGAAATATCAGTGGCGGTGCTTAATCCATCCTGACGTATCTCAATCATCACGGCGGGCAGACCACGTGATTCAGCGTGCGCCGGCAGGCTGTAATCAAACTCATCTTCAATTGCATAGGGCTGATTGTCACCGATTTTGAGAGAAGTATTGCGGGATAACTCAGCAATCATCAACTGTGCCAGGCGGATATTATAGCGGGCAGAGATACCGATGTGCCAGGGACGGCTCTGGCCATTCAAGGAAGGTGAAAAGCTGTGTATGCTGAGCACCACGGTAGGACGATCTATTCGCCCATCGAGTAATTCTTCGATGGCATGATGGTAAGGCTTAAAAAGGCTTTCGATGCGCCTGGCCCTGTCTTCACCGGTTAGCGTTAAATTTCCCGGAACGGCAATTCCAGCACTTTCAACTGCAATAGATTCAGCATTTTGCAACGGTCGGTTACAGTCGATTACCAGGCGTGAATAACCACTCATCAGCAGCGGTGCATCGAGCAATGCCGACAGTTGCAACGCTACTTCGGCAGCACCGGGATCCCAGCCAATATGCTCAGTTAACTGATCAATAGTTAAACCAAGTGTACCCAGTTGAATTGGCACACGATGGGAAGCATGATCACAGATTAATACAACATTACCGCTTCCTTTTGCATTGTGAAGTTCGAAGGCAGGAAGATCAAATTCTGACAATAGACTCGAACTGGTCATTTAACAACCCGCTCAGGCTGTCACTTCGTCAGTCCAGACCCTGAAGCTCTTCAGCGTATTCGGACCAAACACATTACTAAGAGGGACATCAGCAGCATCCCGCCCCTGCGCAATAAGAATGTATCCGACTCGAGGAATATTATTGCGTGGATCAAAGGTATACCAGCTTCCATCCAGATAGGCTTCGAACCAGGCGGAAAAATCCATCGGACTGGGAGAAACCGGTACACCGATATCGCCCAGATAACCGGTACAATAACGTGCCGGAATGTTCATGCATCGGCAGAAAGCGATTGCCAGATGCGTGAAATCCCGGCACACACCGTTACCTTCATTAAAGGCTTCGAGAGCTGTTTTGGTTGATCGTGCATATTGATAACCAAAACTGATGTGATTATGTACATAATCACAGATTGCCTGGACTCGTTGCCAGCCCGGTGGCGTATTCTGAAATAAGGACCAGGCTATTTCTGTGAGCCTGTCGGTTTCGCAATAACGACTGCCAAGTAGAAACACCAGCGTTTCTCCCGGCAAATCCTCGACAGCTGTTTGCATTGCTGAGGAATTAACCTCTGGCAGTTGGCCGCTATCATTGATCATGACATCATTTGAAATGCTAATTTCGCCCTGTGGAGCAACAATACGACTGCACCAGTTACCAAAACTGTCACGATAGGCCGTAATTGGAACTGTGGGGTAAGTTATAATCCGGTCGGGAACCGTAATATCTGAAGCACGCGAGTAATGAATATTCAGGGTCAGAATCATCGGGGTCGGTTTAGGACACTCATACACCAGTTTGTACCCTACTCTTATCTGCATATTGAATTTCCTGTAATATTTCCTGTAATAGAGTCAGCTATTAAGCTAACACAGTACAGTCGAGCAGGAAAGGAAAGCCGACGATGCAAAGTATTCGTGCATAATATTAATTCCTGACGAGTCTGTTAATCTTTGTTATGCATATCATGCCGGTTCTCAACAGATAGCGTACGATATAACATAGCGTTAAATATATAACATCCTCGGGAATTTATATTGAAACCAATCCAGCATGGAGTACGTAGCGCTCAGGGCACGATAATGGGCAAAGAACTTTATCGTACTGAAGATCACTATGGATTAATTGTTGTAACACAGCGCGGTAACAAACGACTGCTGAGTTTTGACTCAAAACTTGAGCAAAGTAGTGTGTTGATGGATAAACCTTATTACCTGATACATCAATACACGCAAATCATGTTGCTCGGCCTGATTTTTACCGATGCAAACCGAATAACTATACTCGGGCTGGGCGGTGGCGGTCTTGTACATTGTCTGAGTCACTTTTGTTCGCAATCGGCTATCCAGGTTATCGAGATACGACAGGCCGTCATCGATATTGCGTATGACTGGTTTGACCTGCCGCGCAGGGAAAATCTGCACATTTTCAATGATGATGCATTTCACTACCTGCAAAGCCTGCAGCCTCATTCTACCGACATTATCTTTAGCGATTTGTATGATGCGGAAGGTATGTCGACATGTCAGGCGCAACAGGAGTTTGTTTCAGCCAGTTTTAGAGCATTAAGTGAAGAGGGTTGCCTGGTTATAAATTTTCATGACAAGCCGCAAGCAGACTCAGAACTGATGGATACGATAAAGATCTTGTTTACCGAAATAATAATTTATGACGCACAACAGATACCGTTCGCACGAAATTCAATTATGTTCTGTTGTAAGAGTTCGGTTGCCTTACATCAACCGGATGTTAACTGGCGAGCTGAGTTACTTAGCAGGCAGGTGAAGATGCCTTTAATGCAGATTTATCGTGAACTGCTGTTCACATGATAGATTAGATTGCACGCAGATTTAGCCTTCTGTATGAATCAACTACTGGTCAACTTATTTTGAATTGATGCACCAGCTCTTCCAGGCTTCCGACCTGTAAATTCAACTGTCGTAAAGATGAATCAATTTGTTCAGCACCCTGTGCCGTTACATTAGCAATGCTGTCGATGTTTCTGATGTTCGATGACATTTCAGCCGAAACGGTAGTCTGGTTTTCTGTGGCGCGTGCAATGGCCTGACTCATTTGAGCTATAGTGGTAATGGATTGAGAGATACTTTCCAGGGATTGTCCCGCTTCAATAGCTCGACTGACACTATCCTCGGCACTCTTCTGCCCGGATTCCATAACTTCCACCGCGCGCAGAGCTTTTTCCTGTAGCGATGTAGTCAAATTTTGAATTTGTATTGTGGATGCACGTGCCTGCTGCGCCAGTCCTCGAACTTCATCAGCAACCACCGCAAAACCTCGACCGTGTTCACCGGCACGTGCTGCTTCAATTGCAGCATTTAACGCCAGCAAATTTGTTTGTTCTGAGACATTACTAATTGCAGCAAGAATATGGCTAATGCCGTCGCTTTCTCGCTGTAGATCCTGGATAACAAGTGCTGCATCGGCAACTTCATGGGAAAGTGACTGTATCGCTTTGCGATTATTAGCAACTGTACTCTCACCGGCTCGCGTCTGTTCTTCTGCCTTTTGAGCAGAACTCGCTGCATTAGATGCACTTTGCGCAATTTCTTCTACCGAATTCGCCATGTTTTCAATCGAGATTACAACTTCGTCACTTTCGCGTTGCTGTTGTTTAGCAGAAATGATGGTGTCTCCGGTAATTTCGGCTACCTGATTGATAGTACTCGTTAAGTGCCGTGTTGTTTCACTAATGGCTTTGACCAGGTTTTCAATTTTTCCGGCGAACAGGTTAAAGCCGCGTGCTAGCTGAGAAATTTCATCTTTTCCATTTTCATCCAGACGCTGGGTCAAATCGCCTTCACCTTCAGCTATGTCGAACAAGCGATTAATAGCAGTTTTAAGGCGGCCGGTTATCAGGTGTGAGATACCTAAATTAATCAAAATCGCCAGTATTGTGGCTACCATAATCACCACCGTAATATAGCTGCTGGACACTGATATGCTCTGCTTGAATTCATCGGTCAGTGCGGCAATTTCCTGATTGGCCTTAACCACGCCTTCACTTAGCTCTGTTACCTTTTCCAGAGAAGCGGATGTAGATTGTAATGATCTAGAGGTGCTTTTGATTTCGCTGGTAAAGTTATCCATTTTTCTGATTGTGCTGTTGACACTGATTAGTGCCTCCCGTCGCATCAACTCCCTGATATCCCCCATACTGGAAACCATATCTTCGAGCTCATACAGAAGGTCACTTTCAGGGATATTTTCCAAAATTTGTTCAGCGTTTATCGTCAGATCATCAACCTGAGAAGATATTTTCTCTATTTTTCGGGCCAGGATTTTGACGTTTTGATTGCTACGTACAATTTCCGAAGCAAGGCTGTCCATTTCTATGGTTAATCGATGAAGGTTTTCATTGGATTTAACCACCTGTTGATTACTTTGCTGGGCATTGTTCATGCCCAGTTCCGAACGTTCGACTATACTTTCAAACCCAGCGCTTAACCCATTAAAGTTATTGAGAGTGAGCGCCAGAATAATCAGCAGAATAAAACCGATGCCTACCGCACTGAGTAAAAGCTTTACTTTGATAGACATGGTGCTTTCTCCTGTTTTAAATAATTATTTGGCCGCCTCCTTCTCGTACATGCCGACAGCTTTGTTCATTTCTTTTAATAGCGGCAGATTACTCGTGGCCAGTTTAACTATCATATCCTTACTTATATCGGAACCTTCCTCGGATCCTTTAGCGACAAGTGGTTTAAATCCCTTCCAGAGATCACTTACTACTGCCAGTTGCTTACGAATATTTTGTTGTTTTGTTCCTGGTAAACCCAGGGTTTGATCGCCATCCAGCAGGCCATTGAGAGTTCTTTCAAACAGGGTATAAGTTTCAAGCAGGTTGAGCTTGTTATTGGCCACATCCTCGCCATAGGCTACCAGCAGAAATTCCTTACTCATTTTCTGCGTAAGCATACGCTGTTTGCCAGAAAGGTTAAGTGAAGAGGCAAGACCAGGATCTGATTTTAATCCGCCTTTCTGAGCATCTTTTTCGTACAGGCCGACAGCCTTGTTCATTTCCTTCAGCAGTGGCAGGTTATTGTTTGCGATTGCCATAACCTGTTGTTTGCTCACACTCCGGTTATCAATCACTGTCCTGATCTCGGGGTAGAATTTAGACCACAATGCATCAATTTTATCCAGCTGACGTAGTATTCGTTTGCTACTGGTGGGAGGTAATCTTAACGAGTCACTGCCATTGCGCAATCCCTTCAGGGTTTCATCAAACAGAGTGGAAGTAGCTATTAAATTTTTAAGGTTCTGATCGAGGTCAACCCCTAACGCTACGAGCATCACTTCCTTGCTCATTTTCTGGGACAGCATCCGCTGTTTACCAGACAGGTTTAACACCACGCCATACTCGGCAGAGTCAGGGCCAGCAGCATTGGCGCACGGAAACATAACAGGGATTAGGAAAATCAGGCTTAAAACTGTACGCAAGTTGAAACGTGACATAGTGAACATGGGGTAACCTTTAGATTTAGATGGAATCCGATAGATTTTCGGGCATAACATGAGCCAGATAATCATTTTGTAATTAAGTCTAGTTTAGTTATCAATTTTTTGTGAATATTGTTTCCTTTCTTCAGCATTACCAGTAAAGAAACTAGCTCGGGGAAACCACACAGCTTGATAAAATAGAAATAATCATATTTTGGAAATGGCCGGATTTAAGATGAATCTACTGCGAAAAAGCCATATTTAACAGATTTACCGATTATTTTGTTAAGTGCTTCGGGGCTAACGCCAATGCCGGTAAGTTAAATCACTCGCGTCATTCTGGCGAAGGCCAGAGTAGTGGTGCATATAAGCACCGTTCACGGAAACAAGGGATGAAATCCATCTCAACGAGCCTGCAGGCCTTTAAAATGGATACTCGCCTACGCGGGTATGACGACATAAAGTCTTAACTTACCGGCATTGGGGCTGACACTTTATATTGCTCCGTACAATATAATCGTTAAAAATTTCCCAATAAGGATGACGATATAGTAGACGGTGCTATTGATTGATATATATTGATCGATTATCACAAATTTATATTACCCGACAGGCA
>CALCSG010000567.1 GCA_937894085.1 uncultured Gammaproteobacteria bacterium
CTATACCTGATCTTTATTATGTTCCTAGCGCTATCATCAATTCGTTCACCGTCGCCCCCCCCGGGACAGGCTGTCATCGGTATTACCGATGGTCTGATTCGTTCTTTAGATACGCGAGAGATAACCGGTGTTCTAGCACATGAGGTAAGTCATATCCGCAGCAATGATATGCTGGTCATGAGTATTGCAGATATGTTCAGTAGAATGACCAGCTCTTTTGCTTTGATCGGACAGATTTTCCTGTTTATTAATTTGCCCCTGTTATTACTTGGTGTTGTCAATATCAGCTGGCTACTGATAATTATTTTATTACTGGCTCCTGTTATCAGCACTCTTGCCCAGTTAGGCTTATCGCGTACCAGGGAATATGATGCAGATCTGAATGCCGCACGATCAACAGCTGATCCTGCAGGTCTGGCCAGTGCACTGGTAAAAATTGAACAGGTTCAGGGTGGATGGATCGCTCGATTGTTATTACCTGGCAGAGGCATCCCCGAACCATCAATTCTTAGAACACATCCACCCACTGAAGAAAGAGTTCGTCGACTGCTAACTTTTAATCAGGAAGCAAATCGGCACAGTTCATTCCACCATTGGGTTACCACACCTCATGATCAAAATTTATCCGCCAGTCGAATAAAAAGAAAACCGGGATGGCATATCACGGGTCTGTGGCACTGATCTTTACAGCTTTGATATTTAGTCCAGTATGTTAATGAGGCCGTTAATTAATAATGCCTGGCCTTCCATGGCACCAGCCTGTAATCGTTAATGATCGATAATCAAATTACCATTACCCAGTAAGTTATCCAGTATTTGTTGATCATTAAGTGAGCCATTTGCAGTCAGGTCTATTCCGCTAAGAATAATCTGCTGCGATGCTGCTAAAGTTGCATCTATTCCGGCAGGATCTATGTTAATCGTGGTATCACCTGTGCCACTGTCATAACTGAAGTTGAGATAGTTATCCAGTGTTGACAGGTCTTCGCTAACCAGCATGTCGGATAGATCAAGCACATCGCCACCTGCTCCAATGGTAAAGTCTTCAATGGTATCTATTGCCGGGTTCAGGGAGTTGCCTTCATCTCCCGCTTCCAGCGCAAAGATGTCGATTCCGTCACCACCGAGCAGGCTATCATCCCCACTTCCTCCGATTAACAGATCATCTCCACTACCGCCCTGAAGGATATCATTACCATGGTTACCAACTAGAACATCATCGCCGGCGTTACCGATCAGGGTATCATTCTGGTCACCTGCGATAAGTATTTCAGATTCTGTTCCACCAGTTATGGTATTACCGCTGACTGTCGATATGCTTGCCGTAGTGGAGTCATGGACTCCGGCTCCATTATCAAGAGTATATTCAAAGCTAGCCACTCCGGAAGCACTATAGTCTGCGGCGCTCGTATCAATCGTCATAAACAGGTCATAATTACCACTATTGGAGACTGTATTTGCTTCCAGGACGATAAAATATTCACCCGCCGCTGTCGCAGTATATCCCCCAAATGGACCTCCTGAATTCCCAGCAACAGATGAAACAAAGTTTCCGCTAGAATCATAGACAGAAGCCTTAACCAGAAAACCGGCATTATCCACATCCATATTGATAGTTTCACCCTGCGCCAGGGTTACTTTTAACCAGTCCTTATCTCCACCCGAATAAATATTGCCATAGTAGGCTGCACTGTAGCCATTGAAATTAACACCGGACAGGTTGCCATCGTTAGAACTGAATAAAGAGCGGTTTGTAAAATCAGTCGCGTTTACAGACGTATTATTTGTTGCCGTTGTTTCACCTCGATCATAAATTGCTACTGCCTGATTAACAGTTTCAAAATCAGATTCTGCAAGTGTTAAACCTGTACCGGTAAAATTTACTTCGTCGATACCCATACTTAGCGTACCGTTTACTGGATTAGCTACTGAACTTAAGAATGTATCCGCATTGATACGATCATTGTGCATTAATGCCGAGTCGCTGATACTAATCGGTGTACCAGAGCTCACATTGGTGATGACAATATCCTGGTTGGCATCAAGCCCTGGCTGATAATCAATATTAAAACGAATATTTGCACTGTAACTATCACCATCATTATCAATAACAGTAACAGGAAATAGTTCAACCTGACCAAGAACCGATAGATCAATATCTAAGGTATAAACATACTCTCCACTATCGAAATTTATATTCAGTGTTCCGCCCAGTACGGTCACTATCGTCATAGTATTGGAGGCACTGCTTAAAGGGTCATAATTATAAGTAACACCATCGATTGTAATCGCTGATATATAACCACCATCGGCACCAATAACAAAACCAGCGGCTCCATTAGCACCCAGCACATTAAGAGAACCTGAGATAACATTATTAGAAACCGTGTCTAATAAGGTAACAGTCAGATCGGCCGGGTCAGTAACCGTGATGGCATACTGTTCTACTCCGTTAACTTCAGGATGCGCTACCTGCTCTAACTCGGTCAGGCTGGCTGAGCCAATGCCAATACCAAAAGCAATATCGGAATTTTCAGTTACATAGGATTCCCACGCGGCCTGTCCATTTAAGGTTGTTCCAGCAATATTGGTGTATTGAACCGTATTATCAACACCATGATTATTACTGGATACGCCATCGGAAACAAAATATATCAGGCTCTGGTCGGCAGTTGGCTGGCTTCCAGAATTAATTACTGCATTCAAAGCAGAATCATAATAAGTACTTCCTCCAGCTGACAGGTTATTCAGAAAATCCAGGGCACCGTACACGTCATCTACAAACCACCCGGATGTATTCACGATACTTGAAAACGCAACTATCTGAACATTCACATTACCCAGATCATCGACCTCATCGATAAGAGCTTCTAGTGATTTAATAGCAACCTGCAAACGGGTTTCGCCACTCGAAGTTAATGTATCCATACTGCCTGACACATCAAGAACGATAGACAGGTTATAAGTATTGGGGGCAGCACCGGTAGCAAGGTTTTGCTCAATATCAATACCACCAGGTGCATCGTCAACAATAGCTACCGTTAAGTTCGACGAACTTGCCTGTCCAGATACAGAATCCTGCAGAGTGTACTGAAAAATTTCAATAACCGAATCACCAGAACTGGCACTTGTTAAGGTGTATTCATAATCACCAATTCGATTAGTTACAGTATCAGTTGTATAAACATTTAAAGTGCCATAACTACCATCAATACTAATCAAACCGCCCACAGACGATGAAGTTATACCACCAAAGGTTAGTTGAGTAATCTCGGTATTGGCACCAATACCAGTATCATTATCCAGTAGATTCCCTGTAGTCACTTCAAGATCGGTAGCATGCTGAGTTCCAGCGGCAAGACCTGACTCATAAACGGTTGCGCTATCACTAATCGCAGCATTGATATTGTCATGATTAACCGTCAGTACTGCAGAAGAATTATCACCATCACTATCCTGAATCGTATAGCTGAATAAATCATCACTCACCGCCATCACAATCAGTTCTGTCGAGCTATAACTGTAAGAGCCATCCTGATTAATGACGAGGTTGCCATGGTCAGCAGATATGGCAAGATTACCTGAAGCATCAAAGCTGCTATAGGTTATACCATCATAAGTAATTGCAGTTAGAGTAGCGCTATCGGCACCTACAATATCTTCACCAGAGCCTGCACCGCCAGCACCAGTAATCACGTTTCCATAAATAGTACCTCCGTAACCCACACTATCAGAATCTGCTAACGCTATCGGCGCTGTATCATTTACATCAAATGTAACAGTAGTCCATACAGAGTTAAGACTTCCATCAGATGCCTGATAGGCAAAACTATCCTGCAGGGTATCGGTGATATTGTGGTTCAGACTTGCCGGAGCTGTATAGTTAAATAAACCATCGGCATTAACAACTACTGTGCCACCTAATGCAGTGGTAATAGTATTAACACCATCTGCAACAACTGAACCTGTTCCAGAAATATCCGTGGCAAATTGAGCAACCGAAATGGTATCACCTTCCGGGTCAGAGTCATTTGCTATTATTCCACTAACGGTAGAAATATTAAGACTGTCACCCTCACTAACTGAATAATTTTCAGTTAGTGTTTGTGGTGCCTCATTTACCCTGGTGATATTACTGACAGCTGAATCAGAAACAGTATGGTAACCATCATTCACTTCTACACTGATAATCAGAGAACTAAGATTTAAACTATCATTATTAATAGCCGTTACCCCATTAGCGGTTAAAACTACCGTATTTCCAGTGATAGAGAAATAACCATCAGCATTATTCAGGAGTTCGAAACTTAAAGAATCAGCTTGCGGATCACTTGCCGTAAA